>JALZAW010000084.1 GCA_030948155.1 Candidatus Dormiibacterota bacterium
GACGTCGGACTGCGTGAAGGAGAGCGGCTGACCCGAAGCCACCCGCAGCTGCTCCTTGACCAGGTCGACACCTGTCACCTCTTCCGTGATCGGGTGTTCGACCTGCAGCCTGGCGTTGACCTCCAGGAAATAGAACTCGCCTTCGCTGAAGATGAACTCGACAGTCCCGGCGTTGATGTAACCCGCTGCCCGCACCGCGCGGACGGCGGCCTCGCCCATTTCGGCCCGCTTCTCGGGAGTGAGGGCAGGCGAAGGCGTCTCTTCCATGATCTTTTGGTGCCGGCGCTGGATCGAGCACTCCCGCTCGCCCAGGTGGACAACATTGCCCTTGTCGTCAGCGATGATCTGGAACTCGATGTGGCGAGGATTGTGGACGTACTTCTCAACGTAGACGGTCGGATCGCCGAAGGCTGCTGCGGCAGCGTTCTTGCAGCTCTCGATGGCGGCGATCAGGTCGGCATCCCCCTCCACCACCTTCATGCCGATGCCGCCGCCGCCGCCGGAAGGCTTGACTATCACCGGGAAGCCGATGTCGCGGGCGATCTGAGCCGCCAGCTCGACGTCCTCGATCGCTTCGCTGCCTGGCGTCACCGGCACGCCGTTCTCGCCGGCCAGGCGCTTGGCCTCCAGCTTGGAGCCCATCGCCCGCATGGCGCCCGCGGGTGGGCCGACGTACGCGATACCGGCGGCCGCACAGGCTTCGGGAAACTCCGGCCGCTCAGAGAGAAAGCCGTAGCCGGGATGGATCGCCTCCGCGCCGACGTCGGCGGCAAGCTTGACTATCTTCTCCAGCTGCAGGTACGACTGCGTGGGCGGCGCCGGGCCGATGCGATGAGACTCGTCGGCGTAGCGGCGGTGAATCGCGTTCGCGTCGGCGTCGGAAAAGATGGCAGCAGTCTCAATCCCCATCTCGCGGCAGGCGCGCATCACGCGGACCGCGATCTCCCCGCGGTTGGCGACCAAGACCTTGTTGAACGGCTTTCTCTTCATGGCCTTGGTGGACCGTCCACTAGCCAATCGCCACAAGTGGTTGGTTGGGCGTCACCACCTCACCCTCCTGGACATAGATCTCAGTCACCCTGCCCGGCCTGCTGGCGAGTATGTCGTTCTGCATCTTCATAGCCTCCAGCACAGCCACCACCTCGCCGATCTTCACCTCGTCGCCCTGCTTCACCGGAAGCTTGACGATCAGTCCCTGCATGGGCGCGGTGATGGCGTCCTTGGCCGCCGTCTTCGGCGTCGCCGTTGGGGCGGTGGCGCTGCTCCCGCCGGCGGCCGAGCCGCCCGCAGGCAGGGCTGCCACGCCTGCGCTGGTGACCCGAACCTTGAAAGTCTCGCCCTCCACCTCGACGTCGAACTCGGCGATCTGGGCTTGCGGCGCTGCCTCGCCCCGGGGCGCTTCAGCGGCGGCTTCCGCCCCAACCGCCTGAGCCGCGGCCTCGGCCTGATCGCCCTCGGCGGCAACCTCCTCCGCTTGTTCGCCGTTCTGTCCGGCAGGGGCTGGCGGCTTTGCCTTCGGCTTGGTCATCAGCTCGAGAGCCAGCTGAGGGAAGAGCAAGTAGGTAACCACGTGATCGTCTCCGCCCGGCAGCTTCCGCTTCTTGAGCTGGCTGCGAGCGGCCTCAACCTGCGGTTCCAAAAGGTCCGCCGGGCGTACGGTGATGGGCTCCTCCCGGCCCAATACCAGGCGCCGTACCTCCGCCTCCGCCGGCCTCGGCGGCCGCCCGTAGAGCCCCTGCAGGTAATCCTTCAGTTCCTGGGTGACCGTGGCGTAGCGCTCCCCGCCGAGAATGTTATAGACAGCCTGGGAAGCGATCAGCTGTCGGATGGGCGCAACGAGAGGCGGATAACCGAGCTCCTTTCGAACTCGGGGCACCTCAGCCATCACCTCGTGCCTGCGGTCGAGTGCCGAGTGCTCTTCCAGCTGGCGGTTGATGTCCTCCAACATGAATCCGGGCATCTGGTAGCGAAGGATGTCAGCGTCAACTCTGTCCACCCACGGTGAGAAGTCGCCGACGTGCTCCCTCTTGGCCTGCTCAAGGTCGAGTTTGACCTCGATCAGCTTCTCCAGGTCAAGCCCGGTGTCGTAGTCCCCCCCGGCCAGGGCGGCCACCACGCTTTCCGTGGCGGGCTGGCTGGCACCCCAGGCCAGCGGCGAGAGCGCTGTGTCGACCGCGGCGGCGCCCGCCTCAATGGCCGCCATATAGGACATCGGCGCCATGCCGCTGGAGCAGTGGGAGTGGACGATGACAGGCAGTCCGGTCACCTCCTTCAGCGCGGTGACGAGCTCCCAGGCCACCTGGGGAGTGAGCAGGCCCGAGGTGTCCTTGATCACCAGGTCCTGGACGTCGATCGCTGCCAAGCCCTTCGCCAGTGAGCACCAGAAGTCGTGATCGTGGACCGGGCTGATGGCATAGCTCAGGGCACCCTGGACTCGAGTTCCGGCCTCCCTCGCCGAACGGATCGCAACCTCCATGTTGCGCAGGTCGTTCAGGGGGTCGAAGACGCGGAAGATCTCCACTCCCAGGTTGGCTGCCGTCTTGACGAACAGCTCGACCGCGTCGTCGGCATAGTTGCGATGACCCACGAGGTTCTGGCCCCTGATCAGTGCCTGGATGGGAGTGTTGGGTGTTACCTTGGCCAGCTCGCGTAGGTACTGCCAGGGATCATCACCCAGCCGCAGAGACGTCTCAAAAGTGGCCCCGCCAAAAGCCTCCAAAGCGAAGAATCCGATGCCATCGAGCTTTTTCGCCAGCGGCAGGATCTCCCGCGGCCGCAAGCGGCCACCCAGGAGCGACTGGTTGGCGTCCCGAAAGGTGGTGTCCGTCAGCCGTAGCCGGGGCTTCGGTCCCTGGGCAGGCATTTTAGTGGACCGTGACAGCCGAATCTGGAGCATCCGCCGCCCCAGAGCCACCCCCCGAAGCAGGCTTCGTGGGGACCCCCCCAGACAAGTGGGCGCCCTGCGGGCGCTGATGTCGGCGTTTCAGGACCCGGCGCGCCTCGTCACCCAGCCTGAGATGGGCTCCTCGTTGCGCCACCCGATCCTCCCACCCCACGAAGTCTTGGACTTCGCGGGGACCCCGGTTGGCACCGCCCGCCTGGAACGGCGGTCTTCGAGCCTGCGGCCTACTCCACATCCGACTGTTGCAGTCCACTGGTCAGCGGCCGGCGAGCGCCTGCCGCTTCTCCAGGTGGCTGGCGGCTACCTGCTCGTCCCGTACGCCGAGAATCCGCGCGGCGAACCACGCGGCGTTCTTGGCGCCGGCGCTGCCGATGGCCATCGTCGCGACTGGGATTCCAGCGGGCATCTGGACTATTGAGTAGAGCGAATCGACGCCGCCCAGGTGCTCGGTGGGCACCGGCACGCCGATTACCGGGAGGTCGGTCCACGCCGCAACGACTCCGGGTAGATGCGCGGCGCCGCCGGCTGCGGCGATCACCACCTCGAGGCCGCGCTCCCGTGCGCTCGCCGCCCAGTCCTTGACCCCTGCCGGGTCGCGGTGGGCCGAGCAGATCTTGAGCTCGGCTTCGATTCCAAAAGCCTCCAACTGCTTGAGGCAGTCCTCCATCAGCGGGAGATCCGATTTTGAGCCGAGAATGACGCCTACACGTGCGATTTTGCTGACCCCCCTCCAATTGGCAGTTGGTGTCCTGTCTAAAGACACTAGGTTGCTTCGGCCGCTATATCGTCGCGGTAGAAAGCCTCCTGAAAGCGTACTCGGGACGCCGCTACCGCTGCCCTGCCCCGCGCGTCGACCACCGTTGGGCCCCGGCCCACGACCGTTAGAACCCTGCCCCCGGCCGTGAACAGCTTCTGGTCGGCAAGCTTCGTTCCAGCGTGGAAGACGAGGACTTCGTCCGGGAGCTTGTCCAGGCCGGAGATCTCGAAGCCTGTCCGGTAGCTGTTGGGGTAGCCGCCGGAGGCGATCACCACCCCCACAGCCGCATCAGGCGACCAACGGAGGGCCGGTTCCGAACCAAGGTCGCCGCTCGCGCAGGCCAACATGATTGCGACCAGGTCAGTCTCCAGCCGCGGCAGCAGCACCTGGGCTTCTGGGTCCCCGAACCGCGCGTTGAATTCGATCACCTGGACGCCGGTCGCGGTCAGCATGAGACCGGCGTAGAGCACGCCGCGGTACTGGCTGCCCCGCTCCCGCAGCGTGTCGATCGCCGGCTGGAGGACTGCCTTGTGAACCTGCTTCAGGAGGCTGTCGCCCGCGCCGAGCGGTGGAGAGTAGGCGCCCATGCCACCAGTGTTCGGGCCGAGGTCGCCAGCCAGGGCACGTTTGTAGTCGCGGGCAGGTTCGAGCGGCAGCACCTTCCGCCCATCGCTGAAACCAAACACCGACAGCTCCTGCCCGAACAGCCTCTCTTCGATGACGACTGTGCTGCCGGCTGCACCGAGCGCGCTGCGTCCGAGCAGCGCCTCGATGGCTGCATCGGACTCGGCGATGGAGCCGCAGACGAAGACACCCTTGCCGAGCGCCAGGCCATCGGCCTTGACAGCCACCTGACCGCCGCGTTGGGCGGCAAAGGCCCGCGCCGGCTCGACCTCGGTGAAGGCGCGATGGGCGGCGGTGGGGATGCCGGCTTCCCGCATCAGGTCTTTGGCGAACGCCTTGCTGCTCTCGATCCGACCGGCACCTCGGTCTGGGCCGAATACGGGCACTCCCCCCGCTCGCAGCGCATCCCCGACCCCGGCATCCACGGCAGACTCGGGACCGAGCACTGCGAGATCAACCCTCTCTGCTCTCGTCAGCTCCAGCAGCGCAGCGGAGTCGTCGGGCTTGACCGGGATGTTGCGCGCGAGGGCGGCTGTACCGGCGTTACCCGGCGCCACCAGCAGCTCGGCGCAGAGCGGCGATTGCCGGCACTTCCAGGCCAGCGCGTGCTCCCGTGCCCCACCCCCAACGATGAGAAGCCTCACCGACCTTCAGCCGGGGAGCGCGAGAGCATATCTTGGCCGGGGGGCCGGTGCAGGCGGCGACGCCCCCCCACGTGCTGACGTACGGTCGATAGGCCGGGTTCATCCCGGCCGGTAACCGACGTCCAGTCGTTGAAAGGCGACGGATTCAGGCCGACCGAACTGCTTGCCACCTTATGGTGTCAAGCAGGACCTGGTGGGGTTCCGGAAGGGGAGGCCTGCCTCCCCTTGCCCGTTCGAGGCCTGCCTCCCCTTGCTCGTCATTCCCACTCGATGGTGCCGGGGGGCTTGCTCGTGATGTCGAAAACCACACGGTTGACGCCGGGCACCTCGTTGACTATCCGGTTCGAGATCCGGGCCAGCACCTCGTGCGGGAGCCGTGCCCAATCGGCCGTCATGGCGTCCTCCGAGGTCACCACCCTCACCGCCACGACGTTAGCGTAGGTGCGATAGTCCCCCATCACGCCGACTGTCTGCAGTGGCGTCAGCACTGCAAACGATTGCCACACCTTGCGGTAGAGGCCGTTGTGCTTGATCTCGTCCACCACCACCCAATCAGCGTTGCGGAGGATCTCGAGTCGCTCGGCAGTGACTTCACCCAGGCAGCGGATGGCCAGGCCGGGCCCCGGGAACGGCTGCCTGTGCACCAAGTCCTCTGGCAGTCCCAATTCCAAGCCCACACCGCGAACCTCGTCCTTGAACAGATAGCGGAGCGGCTCGATCAGGCGGAAGCGAAGGCCGGGTGGCAGGCCACCCACGTTGTGATGCGTCTTGATCTTCACTGCACTCTGACCGGTGTCCGGAGCTGTCGATTCGATCACGTCGGGATAGAGAGTGCCCTGGCTCAAGAAGTCGATCTCACCCAGACCCTTCGCCTCGACCTCGAAGACATTGATGAACTCGCGCCCGACTCGGCGACGTTTCTCCTCCGGATCGACAATGCCGGCGAGGGCGCTGAGGAAGCGGTCGGTGGCGTCGACGAAACGAATGTTCATGTCCAAATGGCCATGCAGGACGTCCAGCACTCGATCCGCTTCGCCATGGCGGAGCAACCCGTTGTTGACGAAGACACAGGTCAGCTGATCGCCGATCGCCCTGTGCACAAGCGTGGCGGCCACAGCGCTGTCCACCCCGCCCGAGAGGGCCAGGATGACGCGTCCGGAACCGACTGTCTGGCGGATGGACTCGGTCGCATCGGCAATGAACGAGCCAGCCGTCCAGGTGCCTGTGCAGCCGCAGACGTTGTAGAGGAAGTTGCGGATGATCTCTTTGCCCTGCGGGGTGTGCTGCACCTCGGGATGGAACTGGATGCCCAGCGTGCCGCGGCCGTCGCTGAACGCAGCCACCGGCGCGTTGCCGCTCGAGGCCACCGCCCGGAAGCCGGGCGGAAGCTCGAGGACGTGGTCGCCGTGGCTCATCCACACCGGCAGCTCCGCCGGCAGACCCTCGAAGAGCCGGTCCGAGCGGCTGACGCTGAGCAGAGCCGGTCCATACTCGCGCTTGCTGGCCGGCTCCACTGTGCCGCCGCGATGGTGCGCGATCAGCTGCATCCCGTAGCAGATGCCCAACACCGGGACCCCCGATTGAAGAGCTGCTGGATCAATCTGAGGCGCGTTCTCCGCGTAGACACTGGCGGGGCCGCCACTCAGAATCAGCCCTACCGGATTGCGGGCAGCCAGCTCCGGCCAAGGCATCGTGCCGGGGAGAAGCTCGCAGTAGACGTTCGCCTCGCGAACCCGGCGTGTGATGAGCTGCGAGTACTGAGAACCGAAATCGAGGACGATGATCAGCTCGCGCTGAGAATCCGCCGCGGCCGCGCGGGCCGGGGCGGCGGCGGGAGCCGCAGGCGTCAGCGCCGGCTCCCCATGCCGACCCCCTGAGCGGCCTGGTGGATCTTCCCCTCGCTCACAATCGCTGGCGCAATCACCATGTCGACCTTCTGGAACTCCCGGATGTCGGGCGCGCCGCAGACGCCCAGGCAGGAGCGCAGGGCGCCTGCGAAGTTCTGAGTGCCGTCGTCCACAGAGGCCGGTCCGGTCAGGATGGCCTGCAGGCCGGCTTTGACGCCCACCTCGATGCGAGTTCCGCGTGGCAGGTTGGGATCGGGAGTGGCCATGCCCCAGTTGAAGCCACGGGAGGCTGACTCAGCAGCCCCGGCCAGCGGCGAGCCGATCATAATCGCGTCCGCCCCGGCCGCAAACGCCTTGCAGACATCGGCGCCGATTCGCATGCCGCCGTCAGTGATGACCGCCACGCGGCGTCCGCTTCGGGCCTGGAACTCCTCCCGCGCCGCCGCCACGTCGGCGGTGGCGGTGACCTGAGGGACGCCCACACCCAGCACGCCACGAGTGGTGCAAGCGGCGCCCGGCCCCACTCCGACAAGGATCCCGGCGACCCCTGTGTCCATCAGCTCGAGGGCGGTGTCGTACTGAACACAGTTGCCGGCTACAACAGGAATCGAGATCGAGTCGCACAGGTCCGCGAAGGACAGCTGGTGGTAGCTGCGGCTGCGGTGGCGGGCGGTCAGCACAGTTCCCTGGACGACCAGCACGTCGGCGCCGGACGCCTCGATCAGCCCGGCCCGCTCCTCAGCTCTGGCCGGAATGGTGGAGACCGCACAGGCGACCCCCGCGTCCTTGACCTGCCGGATCCGCTTCTCGATCAAGTCTCGCCTGATGGGTGCTCGGTAGGCGTCCTTCAGGACCTGGTTCACCTCAGCCTTGGCAGCCGCGGCGATCCTCTCGATGACAGGCGCTGAATCTTCGTAACGAGTGTGCACACCGTCCAGGTTCAAAACCGCCAGACCGCCCAGCTTTCCCATCGCGATGGCGAATTCCACATCGACGACCCCATCCATGGCGGAGCCCCAGAACGGGAGCGGAAGCGTTAGCCCCGCCAGCTCGAAACTGATGTCCACCTCGTCGGGATTGAGAGTGACCTGGCCGGGAACCAGCGCCACCTCATCGAAGCCGTAGGCCCGGCGCGCCCGCCGGCCGATACCAATTTCAAGCGAGCTCTCCGCGGGCCTTGCGATCGTTTCGATGGGTATGCGTACTCCTATGAGGGGGCGGGTGCTCTCGATTATAGCCCCCCAACTGGTCCCCTCCGTGCCCTCAGCCGCCGTCCCTGGCGGCTGCCGCCAGCTCGCGATGGGACCTCTCTCTATCCTTATGGCGGCATGGCCATGAAGACGTTGGAATACCTGCCTGGCATCTCTGCCGACGACTGCCGCCGGCTGCGAACCCGCGGTTACCAGCATTCCAACCAGCTCCTCCACGCTGTGACGCTGCAGATCGATCGGGAGCGACTCGCACGAAAAGTGGGCATCTCGCCCGACCGCTTGCTGGAGTTCGGCCGCCAGTGCGCCCTGCTCGAGATCTCGGGCATGGATCGCTATCTCCCAATCGTGCGCCGGCTCGGCGTCGGCGGTCTGAAGGACTTGAAGGTCGCCCAGCCCGAGGACCTGCATGCCCAGGTTGTGGACGCGGTCGGAATGGCTGGCGCGCCGAGCCTGGAGATGGTCCAGTACTGGATCAGTCAGGCGCGCACCTGCGACACCTTGGAAGAGCCTGACCACCCGCCGGCCCAGGTCGAGAGCCCCAGCCTCCTCTAGTGTCCCGCGCCAGGGATTTGGTGGCGTATTGCGGCCGCGGTCGCCGGCCACAATCTACTCAACGAACTTCTGGCGCAGGGGACTAGCCATCCCTCCGCTGCCGGGCGCTGGCCGCCGCTCCCGCCTCGCCGCGCTGGCGCTGACCGCCGCCGT
>JALZAW010000555.1 GCA_030948155.1 Candidatus Dormiibacterota bacterium
TCGGTTGTCCACCCCGACGTGAGGTTCCGGCCGGGATGAACCCGGCCTAACGACCTGACGACTGAGGGCAAGGGGAGGCGGGCCTCCCCTTCCAGAACCCCTCCGGGTCAGCGCCAGAGGCACAGTTTTCTCGGCCTTGGACGGCCAACATGAATCCGCCGTCGGTTGTCCGCCCCGACGTGAGGTTCCGGCCGGGATGAACCCGGCCTAACGACCTGACGACTGAGGGCAAGGGGAGCGGGCCTCCCCTTCCAGAACCCCTCCGGGTCAGCGCCAGAGGCACAGTGGTCTCGGTTTTGGACGGCCAACATGAATCCGCCGTCGGTTGTCCGCCCCGACGTGAGGTTCCGGCCGGGATGAACCCGGCCTATCGCCCTATCGACCTGGCAACCGTCCTGGACTGCTGGAGACTTCGCTCCCTGGAGGGTCAGCCATCACTACCATGGATGGATGACCGCCTCGGGCCTGAGAGAGTTGCCAGTGGTGCCGGCAACGGGGCATCGCACTCTCCGGACCATGTGTCCCATGAACTGTCATCCCACGTACTGCGGGATGGTGGTCGAGATTGAGGACGACAGGGTGCTCTCCATCAAGGGCGATCTAAAGAACCCTGACAGTCGGGGCTTCCTCTGCCTGCGCGGGCGGGCGGCGGTCGAAATCGTCGACAACCCGAAGCGTCTGCTCAGGCCGCTCATGCGGGACCGCCGCGAGCCTGGCGCCTGGTGCGAAGCCAGCTGGGAGGCAGCGCTCGATCGCATAGCTGACGGTGTGCGCCAGGCGACGCCTGCCAAGACCTCCGTCTGGTCGGGCCACGGCGTTTACGCCAACGGCTATGGCGGACCGCTCTGCACGCGCTTCGCCCACATGCTGGGCGCGCAGGCCTGGATCCCCTCCATCGTGTGCTGGGGGTTGGGCGGCTTCGGCTTCTCGCTGACAGGGGTGACTGAGGTCAACTCGATGGAGGACCTGGCCCTCAATTCAGAGCTGGTGCTGCTCTGGGGCGCCAACTTCGCCAGCCAGGCGAACACCGCGCCGCGCGTCCTGGCCGCTCGCAAGCGTGGCGCCACAGTGATCGCCATCGACGTTCGGCGCACCGAGACCTTCAAGCACGCCGATCACGGCTTTGTACTCCGACCAGGCACGGATTCAGCTCTCGCCCTGGCCCTGATGCACGTGATCATCGGCGAGGGCCTTCACGACAGTGCCTTCCTGGCTGAGCACACAGTCGGGTTCGAGGAGCTGGCGGCTCACGTGCGGCAGTTCAGCCCCGAATGGGCGGCGGCGGAGACAGGGTTGGCGGCGACTGACATAGTCGGGTTGGCGCGCCTCTATGCCGCGAGCAAGCGCTCGGTCATAGTGGCCGGCGGCAGCTCCATGCACAAGAGCGGCAACAGCTGGCATGCCGCCCGCGCCATCGCCTGCCTGCCGGCGCTGACCGGCAGCCTCGGCCGGCCGGGCGCCGGAATGGGACCAAGGCACTCCGCCCTCTCCCACGGCATGGGCCGCAGCTCGATAGTGCCGCCGGACCGCAAGTCGCCGGAGGACTCGATGGTGAGCGAGATGAGCACCATCCTGGAACAGTTGGAGGCGGGCCGGATCGAGGCGCTGCTGATGTTCGGCTCGAACCTGGCCAGTGACTTCACCGACGGCAACCGGGTAGCGGCCGCGCTGCGGCGGATGCCGCTCGTCGTCGGTTTCGACCTCTTCTTCAACGACACCCTGCGCGAGTTCGCCGATGTCATTCTGCCCGGCACCTCCTGGCTGGAGGACACCGGCTTCAAGCTCACCAACACCCATGGCTACCTGATGGACCAGGGACTGAACCGACGCGGCGAGGCGCGACCGCTCAGCTGGGTGCTGGCTGAGCTCGCCGGCCACTTGGGAGTGGAGGGCTTCTTTCCCTGGCGATCGCCGGCCGAGCTCGTTGACGCGCTGTTCGATCACGACGCGACCCGCCACGCCAGGGTGGGCGAGATGCGCACGGCTGAGCCCTACATCGAGTTGGCGGTCGGGCACGTCGGCCATGCCGACCTCAACTTCCCAACCCCGAGCGGGAAGGTGGAGTTCCTCAGCAGCCGCGCCGAGGAGCTGGGCGTGCCACCACTGCCGGTGTACGAGCCGGCGCCCGAGAACCATTGGCGAGCTCCCCAGGCCAGGCGCTATCCACTCGTCTTGACGCATGGCCGCACCTTCACGCACTTTCATGGTTTCTACGACCACGGCCGAGCGCTGCCCTCCCTGGCGGAAGCCGATCCCTGTCCCCGGCTCTGGCTCAACCCGGCGGATGCCGAGCAGCGCA
>JALZAW010000556.1 GCA_030948155.1 Candidatus Dormiibacterota bacterium
GTCCTGCCCCTCGCGGGCCTGGATCGAGTAGGCAGTGCGCTGCACGGTGCTGCCGATCTCGACGCAGACGGAGCGCAGAGCGCCCCAGACCACGCCCAGCGTGATCGGGTCCGGCGCGTCGCTCACCATCTCGCCAGCAGGCTCCCATACTCGTCGACCTCCGCCGTCACGCCGGGCGGGAGGACTGTTGTCGACTCCCTCTCCTCCACGATTGCCGGCCCCCCCAGGCGCTGGCCCGGCACCAGCCTCTCCCGCTCGTAGACAGGCGTGTCAGTGAAACCCCCGGCCTCGGGGAACCAGGCCGGACGGCGGGCGGGCTGAGCGGGGCGTCCCGTCTCGAACCGCGGCAGCTCGACGGGTTGTCGAGGGCCGACAGCCGTGACGCGCCAGGTTGTGATCTCGATCGGCTGACCTGGGTTCGCCAGACCGTAGCGGCGAGTGTAGAGCTCCTCGAACAGCTGCTCAGCCCCCGCGTAGGCCACCGTGAGCTCGTAGCCCTGGCCGGCGTAGCGCAGGTCCACCTCCCGCTCGAAGTGGTTCGGCTCGCTGCCCAGCGCGGCCAGTGCTTCTGCCTCCATCTCGGCGAAGAGACCCTCCGCTTCGTCTTCAGCCAACTGGCTCAGCCTGACCAGGCGGGACCGCGAGACGTCGAAGCGGAGCTGAGCATCAAGCAGACCGATGGCGCTGGCGACGCCGGCGCTGGCCGGCATGATGACAGTGGCAACGCCAAGCTGCTGGACCAGCCGGCAGGCGTGGACGGGACCCGAGCCGCCAGTGGCGACCAGCGCCAGACCGCGGGGGTCATGGCCGCGCTCGATGGACACGACCCGGGTCGCCAGCTCCATGTTGAGGTTGACAATGGCGTGGACGCCCCAGGCGGCCTCCTCCAGGCTCATGCCCAGCGGGCGCGCCAGTCGCTCGCTGATGGCTTTGTCGGCCGCCGCCACGTCGAGGGCGACGCTGCCACCGGCGATGCGCCGGGGGTTGAGATAGCCGAGCACCAGATTCGCGTCGGTGACCGTCGCCGCCTCCCCACCCCGGCCGTAGCAGGCAGGACCGGGCAGCGAACCGGCGCTCTCGGGGCCCACCTGGATCATGCCCAGCTCGGGTCGTGCGATTGAGCCACCGCCGGCGCCAATTTCGACCAGGTCCAGGGAGCGAACGTTCATGGGGATGCCGCTGCCGGGGGCGAGACGGATCCTGTGCAGCTCGAAGGTGTCGACAGTCTCCGGTTTGCCGCCGCTGATGAGGGAGAGCTTGGCGGTGGTGCCGCCCATGTCGAACGCGATGAGATCGGGCTGGGCACAGAGCTCGCCGTATCTCGCCGCCACCAGCGCGCCGGCGGCAGGTCCTGACTCGATCATCCTGACCGGGAACTGAGCCATCGTCTCAGCTCCTGCCACGCCCCCGCCGGACTGCATGATGTAGATCGAGCCGCGATAGCCGCGCTCTTCCAGCTGGCCGCCGAGCCCGCGCAGATATTCCCCCACAGCGCCGACGAGATAGGCGTTGACAACAGTGGTGCTGGTCCGCTCGTACTCGCGGAACTGGGCGGAGACGAGGCTCGAGAGGGAGACATGGATCGCCGGCGCGAGCTCCTTCACCAGTTGCCCAAAGCGTCGTTCGGGGCCAGGATTTGCGTAGCTGTGCAGGAATGAAACGGCCAGACTCGTTACCCCCCGCTCCGCCATCTCGACGATTGCGCAGCCGGCCTGTTCTTCATCGAGAGGGTGGTGCACAGAGCCGTCGGCCCGGGAGCGCTCGTCTATCTCCCAGATCCACGTTCTATCGATGAGGGGTTCGGGCTTGTCGATCTGCAGGTCGTAGATCTGATAGCGCTTCTGGCGGCCGATCGCCAGCACATCTCGGAAGCCTCGGGTAGTCGCCAGGGCGACTCCCTTGGCCTTGCGCTCGATCACGAGGTTGGAGCACCAGGTCGTGCCGTGGACCGCTCGGACGATCTCGCTCCAGCTGACGCCGGCGCGCTGAATCAATTCGTCAAGCCCGGCCAGACAGGCGGGCGTGGGATCCGGGTAGGTGGTCAGCTTCTTGGCAGTGTGGAGCCGGCCGGCGCCGTCCTGAAGCACGAAATCGGTGAAGGTGCCACCGACGTCGAAGGCGAGCTGCATCAGCCCAGGACCTCTGAGTTGTGCTGACCGAGAGCGGGTGCCGGAGTGAAGGTGTCAGGCTCACCGGTCTTGATGGGGTTGCCGATGAGCTGACGGCGGCCGTCCGAGACGACCATCTGCCGGTGCCGGACCTGAGGATCGCGAAACACTCGATCGACTGTGTTG
>JALZAW010000085.1 GCA_030948155.1 Candidatus Dormiibacterota bacterium
CGCAAAGTCCCGCTGGTCGGCGGAAACCGCAGGCCAGGAGCGGGAGTCCGACTCGGCGGCGCGACCGGTGCCATGGCAACGGTCGGGCCATGTGGAGGCAGGTCGCCAAGGCGGGGTGGGTCCGGGGCTCGACGGCGATGAACTGCCATACTGGCCGTCGTAGTGCGTTACGAGTTTCATGATCCCCCCTGGATGACCCTCAAACTGACCCAGACGCTTCGCGGGCGCAGCTGGTGCAGGCTATCCGCGTAGGCAGGGGGGAGGGTGCGAACCGTTGAATTGGCAGCTCATCTTGGCCTACATCTCGCCGATTACGAGCGCAGCCCTGGTCGTGGTCGGGGTTGTTTATGGCCAGCTGATCGCGAACGCGAAGAACGCTCAGATTGAGCAGCTGCGGGAGCAGCTCAAGACACATGAGCTATTCGAGGTCCGAGGCGTTCGCGAGCGGATCGAGGCGATTCATGCGGAATACGGGGAGCGCATCGACGATCTGAAACGACAGCTAGAGACTGCTCAAGCTCTGGACGAGCAACGACTCGCTGCGGTGGAGCGTCAAGCCGACACGCTAGCCGGGGCTTTTGCGGCGCTTGTCGCTCAGAAGGACGCTGACGCGGCGGCCGACGCGATTGCGCGTGTGCCTTTTGGGGAGGAGGAGGGCGACCGCGCAAGTGTGGACGAGGAGCGCCGGAGCCCCTAATTGGTGACCTTTCAAATTGACCCAGCTCTCGGCCTTGTGTCCGGTCTGCGGGGCTGACGTGCCTCCAGGCGGCCGGCGGGGTCCGCGCCGCACCTACTGCTCGGAAGCGTGTAAACAGGCGGCCTATCGGCGCCGCGCTCGGGAGGCGCCGGAGGACTTGCCTCGGCAGGGCCGGCGAGGGCGCCGGCGAACCCTGGTGACAGGGTGAGCGGGCGAACAGCGCGGATGAGGCGGCAGCTGCTTACCCTTGCTGCTCTTCCTGTTGGATCTCCTGGCAGAGGGCAAGGCATTGGTCGCAGATCGATGGGACCACCGCGAAGCGTGGGTCACCACCAGGTTGGCGGACCGCCTCCGGCGCGACCAACCGATCCACGTCTGCTCGCTTCTTGCCGCAGAAGCTGCAGCTGGCGCTCGAGGTCTCATCCGACACGAGGCGCAGCCCTCCCGCTACCCCTCCGGCTTCCTGTCTCTCGCTCTCGAGGCCGAGACGAGCGGCATCGCCGGTGCAGTGCTCACAGATGAACACGCCGGGGCCGGCGATCAGGTGGTCGACGTCGAGCCCGCTGCGGGCGCAAAAAGAGCAAGCGAGCGCCGCGAGGCGGAGCCGGCGGCGGAGAGCCTCGTATACGACACCGAGCTCGGCCAGCAAGCGAGCGCCGACTCCCTCGCCCTCTCGCGCCAGTGCCAGGAGCAGGTGTTCGCTCCGCACGTGAGTGCTGCGACTCTCCTTCGCTTCCAGCCGGCTAAGCTCCAGCACCTTCTTGAGTCGCGGGGTCGTGGGCAGAGGGCGTCGCGACCCGCCGGACTGCGCTCTTCCCAGGAGTCGCTCGATGGCGTCGCGCGTCCCTTGAAGATCGGCTCCCACTGCGACTAAGAGCCGAGCGGCCAGGCCCCGCTCAGCGCGGATCAGACCGAGCAGGAGGTGCTCGGTGCCCAGGTAGTCGTGGTGGAGGGCCCGCGCCTCCTCCTCCGCAAGCAACATCGCGTCGCGGGCGTCGACGAAGAAGCGGTCGAGGAGCTGTCCGGTACCGCCGGTGGACTCCCGCATCGCCTCGCAGCCCCTCCGCTTTGGACCGACTAGACGGCGCAAGAGCGATTTCTTCCGGGTCGAGGTCGTCATCTCTCCACCCCCATTGACGATCTGGTGAACTCTCTGGTGGCTCAGCTCGAGCGACTCCGCGATCTCCCGCATCGAGGCGCCTGACGAATGGAGCCGCCTGATGGCCTGGTGGTAGGCGACACGCATGCGTTCTGCCTTCCCCTCGATCTCGATGAGGTGATTACGTGCGATCAGCGTGTCATTGAGAACCGGACTATCCAGCCCCATTCGTCTAGTCTACCTAGACGAATGGCCATGTGTCTATTAGGAAGGACGCCCGAGGCCGAGACCCTGGGAGTGGATCTAACCGTCGCTAAGCCGTCACCAGCCCAAGGCTCGGCGAGCGCTCCGGCTTGAATTGACGCTCGTAGAGCGTCTTGTAGAGGCCGCCCTCATCCACGAGCTCATCGTGGGTGCCAGCCTCGACCAGACGCCCGCGATCGATCACGAGGATGCGGTCGGCGGCCAGGACCGTAGAGAGGCGGTGGGCGATCACGAAGGAGGTGCGGCTCGCGAAGAGAGGTCGCAACGCCGCCTGGACCAGCTGCTCGGAGACCGTGTCCAGACTGGAGGTGGCCTCGTCCAGGATCACGATCCGGGGACCCTTGAGGATCACCCGAGCGATCGCCATACGTTGCTTCTCGCCGCCGCTGAGCCGGTGTCCGCGCTCGCCGACCACGGTGTCGTAGCCCTCCGGCAGAGACTCGATGAAGTCGTGTATGTAGGCCGCCCGGCAGGCCGCCTTCATCTCCTCGTCGCTCGCCTCGGGCCTCGCGTAGAGCAGGTTGTCGCGCACGCTGGCGTGGAAGAGGAAGCTGTCCTGGAAGACCATCCCGATCTGCCGGCTGAGGGATTCCAACGTCACGTGCCGTAGGTCGGTGCCATCGATACGGACGCTGCCCGCGCCGGGGTCGTAGAAGCGGGCCAGGAGGTAGGTGATGGTCGTCTTGCCGGCGCCAGTGGGACCCACCAAAGCCACCAGGCGCCCAGGCTCGACGTTGAAGGAGACGCCGTCCAGGGCTGAGCGACTGGCTCCCGGGTAGGCGAAGCTGACATCCGCGAAGCTGACCGCACCCTGCGTAGTGGGCAGCTCGTGTGCGTCGGGCTGCTCGGCCACATCAGCCGGGAGATCGAGGTACTGGAATATCCGCTGAAAGAGGGCGAGGGAACCGGTGATGTTCACGTGGGTGCTGCCCAGAGCCCCCGCCGACCAGGCCAGGCGGCCGGCCAGGATGGTGACCACGCTCACCACCGTCCCCACCGTGGTCCGCCCGCTGATCACCAGATAGCCGCCGAAGAGGAGCAGGAGGGCCGGCCCGAGGGTGGCGAAGACGTTGGTGAACATGCCGAACCAGCGCCCAATCACGGCCTGCCGGATCTGGAGCCGGCGCAGGTCACGGTTGATGCCCTGGAAGCGCAGGCGCTCGGCGCGCTCCTTGGTGAAGGCCTTGACCAGGAGGATGCCGGAGATGCCCAGCACCTCCTGCATGTAGGCGGCCATCTCGGAGAGCTTCTCCTGGGTCCGCTTGCGGGCTCGATAGGTGGCCTGGCCGACGTAGCGGCTGGGGATCAGGAAGAGCGGCAGGAGGAGGAGGGCGGCCAGGGTCAGCTGCCAGCTCAGGGCGAACATCAGAGCCACGGTCGTGGCGGCGACCAGGACGTTGGTCACCAACCCGAAGACGGTGTCGGAGATGACGTCCTCGATGCCCCCCACGTCGTTGTCCATGCGGGAGAGCAGATCGCCGCTGCGGCTATGGGTGAAGAAGCCCATCGACTGGCTGAGCAGCCGGTCGAAGAGTTGCTCGCGAAGGTCGAACATGATCCCTTCGCTGATGCAGGTCGTGATGTAGGACTGCAGGACCCCGATCAAGCCGCCCAGCAGCGAGGCGATCACCCCCGCCGTGACCAGGAAGACGAGGGGACCCAGAGCCCCGGTGGGATGTGCCAGGTAGTCGATCAGGCCCTTGGTGACCAGGGCTGGAGCCAGCCCCAGCCCTGCCGTCGCACCGATGCAGGCCAGAGCGACCAGGCCGCGTCGCCAATAAGGCAGGAAGTAGCCGAAGATCCGCTGGACCAGGCACCAGCTCAGCCGCGGCGGCTGCTCATCTCCCCAATCGACGGCCATGCTCGGACCGACGCAGTAGCGATCCGGCATGTCGCAAGCCTAATCCGGAACGGCTGCCAATTCAATATCCTGGTAACCGGATATGAAGACGATGAGCATCGCGACTCAGGCCAAGGTATTGGCTCGCTTCTTCCGTGTGCTGGGGGATCCCACTCGGCTGGCGCTGATCCGGGAGCTGGAAGACGGCGAGCGAACCGTGAGCCAGCTGGTGGCGGCGGTCGCCCAGCCGCAGCCGCGTGTGAGCACGCACCTCGCCTGTCTACGGCATTGCGGTTTCGCCATCGCTGAGAGGCGTGGCAAGGAGGTCGTCTACCGGCTCGTGGTAGGACTCGAAGACCTGCTGCGGGAGGCTGACCGGCGGGCCCACCCTCTCGCCGAGAGGCTCTCCAGCTGCAGCCGCATCGGTCCGGATTGGATGTGAGGTTCGGCCATGAAGATCACCCTCCAATACTTCGACGGCTGCCCCAACTGGAAGCTGCTGGAGCAGCGGCTCGCCAAGGCAGTCGTGGAAGCGCAAGTCGTCGGGGCTGAGATGGTTCGAGAGCGGGTCGAGTCGCCCGAGGAAGCGGTACGACTCGGCTTCCGGGGCTCGCCAACCGTACTCATCGATGGCAAGGACCCCTTCGCCTCAGAAGGAGATGCGATCGGCCTGGCCTGCCGCGTCTATAGGACGGCGAACGGGGAGGATGGCCTTCCCAGCGTTGAGGAGCTGCGGGCCGCCCTGGTGCCGCCGGTGGGCGTGGAGGTGCTGGAGGTGGGCGAGCTCGGCGAGCTGCTGGTCGACGAGATCCGGGGAGCCGCCTTCAGACGGCTGATTAGAACCGGCTCAGCGGCTAGCATCGAGGACCTCGCCACCGATAAGGGTCGGCCAGTCGAGGAGGTTGGGCATCAGGTGGATGAGCTGAGCCGGCTGGGCAGGGTTCGGCTCGATGACCGAGGTAGGGTGGCCGGCTCGGGTGGTCTGAGCATCGGGCCAGATCGGCACCAGATCGAGCTCGACGACCGCAAGTTCTGGACTTGGTGTGCCTACGACGTGATTGGCATCTTCGGCGCGCTACGGGCCAGCGGCGAGGCCCCGCTCCACCAGCCCCGCCAGCGGGGCCGTGCTAGAGGTTCACTTCCAGGATGGGCGGCCGCTGGCCGCAGAAATGGTCCTCTTTCGCCCTGACGTGGCTCATCTGGCCTGCTGCAGCAGCGTCTACGACCAGTGGTGTCCGAACAGCAACTTCTTCGAGTCAGAGGAGGCGGCCTGGGCCTGGTCGCGAGGCCGCGGGCTGCAGGGTCGCGTGCTCACGCTGGAGGAAGCCAGGGTGCTGGCGACCAAAGAGTGGGAGCAGCTGGCTGGCGGTCTCCGCATCTCGCAGGCCTTTCCTGGCATCCTGCGATCGTGGCCCCGCCACCCATCGCCTGCCCACTGAGGCCGGCGGAGTTCGAGAACCGTCTCGACGCCTGGCAGGCCTTGAGCGAAGGCTGGCTACTGGGTCGGGAGCCGATCTCCGGCGGCATCCGCCTGATCTTGGCTAATGCGCCCGGCGTGGCTGAGGCAGCCGCGGAGCTGCTGCGGCTGGAGGCCGAGTGCTGTCCTTGGATGCAGAGCCAACTGCGAGCTGACGGCCAGCGTCTTCTCGTGGACCTGAGCGGCGGCGATCCGGAGGCCGCCAAGGCTGTGGTGGCCCTCTTCGGGGCTGAGGAAGTCTGACCGACGCCGACCTTGGCACCGCAGCTCCGAGCAACCTCTGGTGGTGGACCTAGAGGCCAGCAGCCCTCAATGCCCTCCAGCCTCGCCTCGGGATTCGACGACGCCAGGCGACCACCGCCGCCGGGTCAGGTAGCGTCGTAACGCCACCCCTGACCAGATCAGCTCGACCACTCCGAAGGGCCAGGCTCCGGACAGGAAGCCGTAGGCGCTGGATAGCAGGCAGCCCAGCGCGAAGGCCAGGATGAAGATGGGCCGGCTCTGCTCGAGCGCGTACATGACCATCATGAAGCTGACCGCGAGGACGCCAAAGAGGGTGACGGCGTTCATGAAAGCGACCTTAGTCCTTGACGCGGCGCGGCGCAGAACAGGAGAGGATGCTGCTGATAACCTGCGTTGAGACACTCTGCCCAAAGAGTGTGGAAGCCTTGTTGCTGCCATGGTTACGCTAATCTTTTCTGCTATCGACACTGAGTGGTTTCCTCTTCTCGCCCGAGGGGGGCGGCCTGACGTGGGCCCGCGCGGTCCCCGGCGAGCGGAAGAGCGCCTTGTGATTGGCCGGGAGTGGCAGAGTGGAACCAGAACAGCTATTCGAGCGGCGCCAAAAGGTTCAGATAGTCGACGTGCGGACGCCGCACGAGTGGCGTGCCGGCCGCATCGAGCAAGCGCATCACATACCGATGGATGAGCTGCCCGACCGCCTGGTTGAGATAGGCCGCGCGTCGACAGTGGTCACGGTCTGCCGCTCAGGCTCCAGGAGCGGCAAGATGGCGCACTTTCTGGAGGAACGCGGGTACCAGGTCGAGAATCTGGCCGGTGGTCTCCTGGCCTGGCAGGAGGCCGGGCTGTCCCTGGTCAGCGACCAAGCGGCTCCGCAGGTGGTGGAGGAGTAGATGCAGATCTGGGATCTTTGGATCCCCGACGTTGCTTCGCGCGGGGTCTCCTTCGCTCGGGGCTGGATGGAACCCGCGGAACTGGTCTTGGTTCACGCGGCGCCCGCCAAGCTCCAGGTTGAAGTCCGTGACGACGAGGGTCGCGTATTGGCCAAAGGCGACAACCTGGAGAGGGGAGCCGATCTACCCATGACCGAGCTGCGGCTCCAGGACGGTCGCGTCCTTCGGAAGGATCGCTGGCCTGACGACTCGGATCAAGGGCGTCCGGTGATCCTGCCAGGAGGAGAGGTCGGCATCCTCAAGTCCTGGTGGAACCACCCCGAGGGTCGGGAGTGGCGCTGGGTGGTCGAGTTTTACAACCACCGCTGAGGGCGGCGAGGCCCGCATCGAACCTGTAGGGAGGATCAACCACTATGACCATGGCTGACCGGACGCCTTCGAGCAGGCGTCCTGAAGATCAGGGGGAGCGGGCCTCCGCGCGCGCGAGCGGCCGCTCGATGTGGTCGGGAGCCCTGGTGGGGGTTGGCATCGCCGCCTTCGTCGACGAGACCGTCTTCCACCAGCTGCTCCACTGGCATCACTTCTATGACAAAGTCCACGCCTGACGTGGGCTGGTGTCGGATGGGATCTTCCATGCCGTGGGTTGGTTCGCGGTCGTCGGCGGTCTCTTCCTCTTGGCCGATCTGCGGCGCCGAGGCACTCTCTGGGGGTTGCGCTGGTGGGCGGCTCTTCTCTTCGGTATGGGCGGCTTCCAGCTCTACGACGGCAGGCGAACGCGGCGAATCTGCTGAACGCTGGCTGGAGGGTTGCGATGGTTGACTTGGCGCGCGTGTGCGCCGCTCAACCGATCGTCCACCTTGACCATGCCAAGGACAGAACGGACGGGGCGGATACCAACGACGTCACGTCCCTCGCCTCCATCTCGCTTCCGGTCGGCGCTCCTACTGACCTGCCAGCGCACTTCGATCCCGCTCAGAAAGCCTGGATCTTCACGTCGGCGAACCCTAACCTCCGCATCACCGGAGCCGGGCAGGCCGTCGTCAACGGTGCGCCTATGTTCGGCTTCATGCTGGCGCTGCTCCCATCGTTCGTGAGGGTTGCCCGATACCAGTCGCGCTACCTCCTTGTCGATGGGCACCATCGAGCCCTGGGCTTCCTCGAACGCGGGATTCGCAATGTTCCCGCTCTTGTTGGGGATGTGTCCTCCTTCGAGGCTCTCGGCCTTCCCGCAATGGGGATGCTTCCGCAGGATGCATACCTAGGGGAGAGGCCGCCGATCCTCTGCGACTACCTGAACGGCGCGGTGTCCGTTGAGCTGAAGGTGCCCGCGACGCAAAAGACGATCGTCCTTCCTGGACTTGAGTTTCAAGTGGCAGCATAAGTGCGCCCGTGGGCCTGCCGTCGAGGGTCTGCTTACGGCTTTGAGCCCATGCTGACCCGTGCCGCGGTCCGACAGGCGCGTCTCCAGCTGCCGAACTGCCTCACGTAGGAGCGCCGAGAATGTCCAAGGGTGGACCTCGAGAAGGCCCAGCGGGCTGAAAAGCCGCCGTGTCCCAGCTCACGGGGACTCGGGATGCCCACGTCGACGCGAAACGCGACTCTCCTCGACGCCCTTGGCATTAATATCTGTCCGGATGCCGGTCCCGGACAGTCTCTGACCGGGACCGAGCCGGGAATCAGCTCACCGGGTTGGTGTCCGGCCGACGTTCGTTAGCATCGGTCGCGTGAACGAAGACCGGCTGGCGGTCGACGACGACGAAGAGCAGGCGCCGGTCGACGCGGATCGAGAGCGCGGTTACCAGATCGGCCGGCTCATGGCGTTCAGCGACGGCGTCTTCGCTATCGCGATCACGCTGCTGGTGCTCAACGTGGCGGTGCCGGACATCGCGCAGTCGGACGCCCAGTCCCGGTTGCCGGCAGCCCTGCTGCAGACGGGGCCGCGACTTCTCACGTTCGCCTTGAGCTTCTTTCTCGTCGGGTTCTACTGGATACTGCACCACCAGCTCTTCAGGCAGCTGACCAGCGTCAATGTGTGGCTGCTGTGGCTGAACCTGGTCGTCCTCTTCCTGGTCAGCCTGCTGCCATTCTCGTCTGGTGTCGTCGGTCGGTACTACGACACGGTGATCGGGGCCG
>JALZAW010000557.1 GCA_030948155.1 Candidatus Dormiibacterota bacterium
CTTGGAGATAGCAACCTCGCTGCCCTCCTTCATGGAATTCACGCTGACCGGAGCTGACAAGGCGCGCGCGTTGCAGTTCGTCTGCAGGCACTTCGGCATCCCGCAGAGCGAGTCAGTGGCGGTGGGTGACGGCCGCAACGACTGCTCGATGCTGGAGTGGGCGGCGCTCAGCTATGCGGTCCAGGGCGCGCCGGTCGAGGTCCTGGAGGCCGCTCGCGGACGAACTATCGGGCCGCCGGGCACGGGCGGAATCGCCAGGCTGATCGGCGAGTTGACGTCGTAAGAGAATGGCGACCCTGCTCCTGGTTCACGCCCACCCTGACGACGAGGCGATAGCTACCGGCGGCGTGATGCTGCGGGCGAAGCAGCAGGGCCACCGGGTGGTCCTGATCACCGCCACCCGGGGCGAGATGGGCGAGATCTACAACATGGACGAGGCCAGCGTGCGCCCGCGGCTGGCCGAGGTCCGAACTGAAGAGCTGCGCCAGGCGTGTGAGCTCCTGGGCGTCGACCGGCAGGAGTTCTTGGGCTACCGGGACTCGGACATGGCAGGGCGCGCCGGCAACGACGACCCCCGCTGCTTCCACCGCGCCCCGCTGCCCGAGGCGGCCGAACGGGTGGCGGCCATCATGCGCGAGGAGCGGCCGGAGGTGGTGGTGACTTACACGCCGGACGGCACGTACGGCCATCCCGATCACATGAAGGCGCACCAGGCAACGGTGGCGGCGGTGGACATGCTGACTTCGGAAGGGCTTGCGCCTGCCAGGCTCTACTTCCATGCGATCCCGCACAGCGTGATGCTGCAGTTCGAGGAGCGGATGCGAGAAGCGGGCAGCGCGCCAGAGGAGGCGACGGTCCGCTTTCCCGGTATCCCCGACGAACAGATCACCACTGTGGTTGATGTGCGCGACCTCGTCGCCGAGAAGCGGGCGGCTTTCGACAAGCACCTGTCGCAGATCGACCCCAACTCGCCGCTGGCGACGATGCAGGGTCACATCCTGGAGGCCGCTTTGGGCACTGAGTACTTCATCCTCGCCCGCGGCAAGAGCGATCACCAACCGGAGCGAGATCTGTTCGCCGGGTTGTGAAACCGGGTTAGTACACTCGTACTAGTGGACCGTATCACCCGAATAACGAGCTTCCGCCGCCCCAGACCGCCGGGCTCGCTGCGCTCGCTGATGCCGGCGTCTGGGGGCCCGGCACGCCTCGTCACCCATCCCCGGATGGGCTCCTCGTTGTGCCACCCCATCCTTGGCACCGGCCGCCCGGGACGCCGGCCTTCGGGCCTTCGGCCTCCTCGCCATTCGGGCGCTACGGTCCACTGATGGAAGTCAAGCGGATCACGCCTCGTGGCTACTGTCACGGAGTGGTGGAGGCCTTCCGCATCGCTGAGCGGGTGCGCAAGGAGACGGAGGGGCCGATCCACATGCTGGGGCAGCTGGTCCACAACACCCACGTGACGGAGGACCTGCAGCGCAACGGTATCCGGCTGGTCGACCCGCCCAACCGACTGGCCGGTCTGGAGGAGATCGAGTCGGGCACCGTGATCTTCACAGCCCACGGCGTCTCACCGCAGGTGAAGCGGCGGGCGCTGGAGCGCGGTCTGAAAACTGTGGATGCCACTTGCTCTGACGTGGTCCGCACCCACGACCTCGTGATCCAGCTGGCCAATCAGGGGTACGACGTGGTCTATGTCGGCCGCCGGGGCCATCCGGAGCCGGAGGGCGTGGAGGGTGAGGCGCCCGGCAAGGTGCATCTCGTCCAGGACGTCGCTGACGTCGATGCGCTCCGGATCGAGAATGAGCGGATCGCCGTTACCTGCCAGACAACCCTTTCCGTCTGGGATACGGAAGCGCTGATCGATGCCGTGAGAGAGCGCTACCCCCAAGTCGAGGTGCACAACGAGATCTGCCTCGCCACGCAGGAGCGGCAGGAAGCCGCCGTGGCGGCAGCGAGGGAAGTCGACTTGGTGATTGTGGTGGGCAGTCCGCGCTCCTCCAACTCGAACCGCCTGGCCGAAGTTGTCCGCAAGCTGGCCCAAAAGCCCGCCTACCTGATCGACGACCTGCCCAACCTGGATTTGAGCTGGCTCAACGGCAGTCGCGTGGTGGGGGTGACCAGCGGCGCCTCCACACCCAGCCAGCTGACTCGCCGGGTGATCGCCTACCTGGAGTCACTTGAGCAAGGCCCTGGGGGCAGCTGGGTTCCTCCTCCAGCCGGTTAGTATCGCCGGCTGCCCCGTCCTGCCGGCTCGACTCCGATCGGCATCTCAGGATCCGCCGGCGGAG
>JALZAW010000558.1 GCA_030948155.1 Candidatus Dormiibacterota bacterium
AACCATTCACTCCTCCCCTTTAAGGAGAGCGCTTAGTGCGTCGTAAGCGTCGGCTTGGTTCAGGTGGCTGTAGGTGGCCGCGATCATGGTCAGGTCTACGTGGCCCAGGATGTCGCGGAGCTGGATCTCGTTCATGCCTCGGCGCAGCGCCCAGGTCGCGAAAGAATGCCGGAAGAGGTGGGGATGGACTCGCTTTTTGAGCCCAGCCTTGGCCGCAGTGAACTGGAGCATGTTCTGCAAACTGCGTGGCGCCAAGCGCTCGTAGTCATGACTGCGCCCGCTCCGACGCGAAGTCAGGAATATGTAGTCGCTGTCGGTATCGCGGGGGCGGCCTCGCCTGGCGTAGGTCAGCAGGCGCTGGTAGAGAGGCACCGGGCAGGGCACCTTGCGCTCCTTCCCCCCTTTACCCCGAACCTTAAGAAAGCGTCGACGTTGCGTCTCCTCGAGGAGATCCTCTAGGCGCAGGCTCAGGAGCTCGCCGAGTCGAAGGCCGGTGTCGGCCAGCATCCGGATGATCAGCTTGTCACGCTCGTCGGTTGCAGCGTCCTCCAAGTGGTTGATCTCCTCTCGGCTGAGCACGTCGAGCACGCGGCGCTCTTTCTGGATGGGCTGCGGTTTGACCACCGCGAGCGAACCCTCCCTCTGCGCCCAGCGAGTGAACTGCCCCACCACCCGGTTGTAGGTGCGCACCGTCTCTCGGGCCAACGGCTTGCCGGATGGGCTCCGGCGCTCATTGAGCAGGTAGGAGCTCCACCGATCTAGCGCCTTCTGGTTCAGTTGCTCCGGTTCGCCGATGCCTTGCTGACGGCACCAGGGGAGGAACGCCTTACCGAGTACCGCCACGCCCTGCTCGACCGAGCGAGGGCTGAGGCCGCGGCCCCGCTGGTGGGCCAGGTACGCCTCAACGAGCTGGTCAAGGCCTCCACCGGCTGTCTCGACGACTTCCGACCGAGGCTTAGCCATCGCACCTCCTGCCGCGTACTTCTACAAAACACGCGGCGCTGCCGCGCTTCTGCATGCAAATGATAGGGGTAAGTCAGGCTGCTGCCTCGGTGGTGATCTGTTTGTGACAGACGCCATCCTCCAATTCGAAAGAGTCAAACTGGAGGAAATTGGCTGGGCGGGAAGGATTCGAACCCTCGATCTCCTGATCCAGAGTCAGGCGCCTTACCAGCTTGGCCACCGCCCAGCAGCCGCAAAGCGATCCATTATTCTAGCTGCCGTCTCCTCCAGGCCCGCGGGCGAAACGGCAGGCCGGGTCCGGCGGGACTTTTCCACAGATCTTTCCCCAGCTTGGGATAAGTAGCCTGGCCACCATGGAATCTGTCCCATATGCCGCCCCGAAACCCGAACAGCTCCTGGCCATCGCCCGGGCCTACCTGCCCGTTCCAAGCCTCACCGGCCGGCTCTACTTCGCCTCCGACATGGCCGGCCTGAGCCAGGTCTACCGCCTCGACGGCCCTGACCGCTTCCCGGTGCGCCTCGCGCCGAGCCAGGATCGCGTGCTGCCGGTCGCGGAGACTCCGCTGGGCCTCCTGGTCCGGCGCGACCGCGGCGGCGACGAGCTCTGGCAGCTGGGGCTCCTGGACGGCCGCGGCGGATTCCGCCAGGTCAGCAGCGACCCCAAGGCCATCCACCGGGAGCCCCGGCTCAGCCCGGACGGCCGCCGCGTCGGCCTCGCCTACAACCCCGGCGGCCAGGCCGACTGGGTGCTGGCCGTCCTCGACCTCGAATCCGGCGAGATGCAGCCCTGGCTGGACCTGGGCGGCTACTGGACCTGGCTCGCCTGGTCGGAGGACGGCGCGAAGGCCGTGGTGGCGCAGCTCCAGAGCCCGCTTCGCAGCAAGGCCTTCCTCCTCTCGCCCGACGGTGAGCTCCGTCCGCTCCTGAGCCGGGCCAGGCAGGTTGCCGCCGCCAGGTGGACGAACGGCCGGCTGCTCGCGCTGGCGGACCTGGAGCGGGAGTACGTCGGCCTGGTGGAGGTCGACCAGGAGGATCCGGACCGCATCAGGCGCCGGCTGGTAGACGAGGACCGCGACGTCGAAGCCGTGGTGCCGGACCCCGAGGGTCGGCGCCTGGCGGTGGTCGTGAACGAGGGTGCCTTGGACTCGGTCCGCGTGCTGAGCTCCGAAACCGGTGAGGAGGAGTGGAGAGCGCGGCTGCCGGGGGGCCTGGTCTACTCGGACAACTCCACCGACGCGGCGCAGCACCTGGCCTGGTCGCCTGACGGTGGGCGGCTCTTCGTGGCCTGGGAGTCACCCACCGCGCCTGCGGAGATCTACGAG
>JALZAW010000559.1 GCA_030948155.1 Candidatus Dormiibacterota bacterium
GTCAAAGATGGTCGGGTTGGAGGTCAGGCCGGTCACTCCGGCGCTGGCGATGTAGCGTGCCAGGTCTCCGCTGTTCAAGAGCTCGCGTGTGATGTAGTCCAGCCAGAGGCTCTGCCCCACCTCGTGCAGGCGTGTGGCCGCGTTCATGCCTCTTAACCTCTCGAATTCCAGTACCGCGGCCAGTCGCCGGGCATGGCGCTCCTCGCCGCTGAATCGAGCACCCAAGAAGGCCTGGACGACTTCGGCGGCGACCGCGGGACCCATGACCCGAGCCCCCAGCGCGAGGACGTTGCAGGCGTCGTGCTCGACCATCTGCCCGGCTGTGTAGTGGTCGGTTCCGTAGGCGGCGCGGATCAGGGGCAGCTTGTTGGCAGCCACCGTGACACCGGCCCCGCTGCCGCAGACCAGGATCCCTCGCTCCGCCTGACCGGTGGCAATGGCGTCCGCCACCAATCGGGTAACCAACGGATAGTCGACCGGCCGGCCATCAGAGGGTCCGAGCAGGAGCGGCTCATGCCCCTCGGCGGAAACGACGTCGGACAGCGCCTGGCGCAGGGGCAGACCGGCGTGATCGGCCGCGATGGCGACGATCATTTCGGCGCCTCCGCGCCGGCGGCAGTGGCCGCCGCCTCATAAGCCGCGACCATGCGACCGTAATTGCCGGCGATCGTCCTGGCGGCGCTCTCAGCGTCTGCCTCGCCCCCCACCCAACTCTTCAGCGGGTCCCACCATATGGTCCGGCCGACCGCAAAACCCACGAAACCGGGCACGCCGGCACCCTGCTCCAGCCAGTGGACGACACGGTCCTCGTGGGCCGCCCGGCCCAAGACGATGCAGCTCACTTGGTCGCGGCCGCCGGAACGAGCCTGCACCGCAACTCGCTGGCAGTCCTTGCGTCGGTCAAGTCCCTCTATCTTCCAGATGTCGGGCTCGACACCTGCGGACTGTGACTCTTCGATTGTGCGCACCACCAGCCCAGGCCGCAACTCCAGGTCGTAGCGGTCCTTGTCGCCATCGACCCACTTCAGCTGCGCCGGCTCGGGCGGCACCAACAGCTCGAAGAGAAACTTGCGCGCCCGGGCGCGCAACCACTCGGACAGCTGCCTCAGCCGGGTCAACTGTCGCTGGTTCATCGCCTCATCTCCTTCCGGGTTGTAGCGGACCAGGACCTTGGTGAAGGCGGGATCGAAGGCCTCTATGTGGCTTCCGAAGTCCGCGCCAAACTCGAAGTCGAACTCATCCTGACCGCTCTTCTCCACCGGCATGGCGAGGGTGAAGCCGTCTTCCTTGGCCGCGCGCGCCACCGCAGCGCCGAACTGCTCGTCGACGAGCAGCCCGGCCCATTCCTTGGGAGCCCCTTCCTCGACTGCCCGGCGCAGGCCCTCGAAAATGATCTGTTTGGACTGGCCGATCCGGGCTGCCTCTTCGGAGGACGGTGTGCCCTCGACACCGAAGAGACCCTTCTGAAACGACGCCCGATGATCGAAGGCCAGCATGTACAGGTTCCGCTCGTAACCAAGGCTCATCGCTCGCTAACTCCACTACCCCCGGTCCTCATCCGGCAATCTGCACCTTGCCGGCGCTGGCCAGCATCTGACCGATCACTTCCCGGACTTCCGGGCTGGCCTGCCCCCGGATCTGCAGTGTGGTGCGCCGGCGCACGATGTCGTCCACCGTCACCGCCCACTCCTGATCGATGGCGTGAACCACCTGACCCCAGATGTCGGTGCCGTGGGGATGGATCCGCTCCAGCTGTCCGCTGTGGACGACCAGCGCCGCCTCGTCCCCGTAGAGGTGTGTCAGATGCTTCCAGACGTCGGGCGCTACCTCTGCAGGTCGCAGAGGCAGCGGCCCGGCGCCGGGGAGAGGACTTGATGTCAGCCGTGCCTGCCGGAAAGGCTCCAGGTGCTGGAGAACCTTGAGCGCGATTTCTCGATGAGTGGTCAGCTTGCCGCCCGCGACCGAGACCATGCCGGCCGGCCCCACCCGGATCACCTCTTCGCGGGGCGTCTCGGCGGTGCTTCCTTCGCTCCGAGCCAGCACCCGCAGACCAGCAAACGTATAGCGGATGCGGTCGCGCGCCAGAACCTCGCTGGGCAAGGACGTGGAGGCCTCGCTCAGGATCTCGTCCACGTCCTCGGGCTCGGCTTTGACCGCGGCCGGATCAGCCTCGTAGTCGGTGTCGGTGGTGCCCAGCAACAGCATCCCCTCCCAGGGAATGGCGAAGCTGACCCGGCCTCCTGACAGGGGTGTCGTGATGGCAGCCTGCCAGGGCCAGTCCT
>JALZAW010000560.1 GCA_030948155.1 Candidatus Dormiibacterota bacterium
CTGAGGGGGCGTGGAGGGCATGAGCAGCCCTTACGCGCCGCGCCGGCAGCTCCAGGCCTCGATCAGGGAGATCCAGGAAGCGGTGGCCGACTACTACGGCCTCAGCCCGGGCGACTTGGTCGGCCCGGCCGCACCCGCCAGCTGACCGCGCCCCGGCATCTGGCCATGTTCCTGGCCAGGGAGACCACGGCTGCCTCGCTGCCCGAGCTGGGCCGGGCTTTCCGCCGCGACCACTCCAGCGTGCTCTATGCAATCCGCAAGTTCCGCGTCGACCTGGCCCAGGATCCCTGCGCGATGGCCGCACTCGAGTTCCTCCGGCGCCGACTCGAGGAGCAGCAGCACAGGGAGGAGAGACTGTTCATGCAGCTGCCGGCGCTGCAGCAGGCGAGCGGGCGATGATCGAGACCGAACCCGCGGCTGAGCTCGAGCTGGGCCAGGAAGAGGGGATAGAGTCTGCCCCCTCTCCAGCGGCCGCCGAGCAGGAGAGCCAGCTCCGGCTGGTCTCGCTGGACAGGCTGCAGCCCTGCGCCATCCAGCCCAGGGTCAACATCTCCGTCCCCCTGCTCGCGGAACTGGCCAGCTCCATGCAGGCTGGCCGCCACCAGCCACTGCTCGAGGTCGAGCCGCTGGAGGGCCAGCCGGAGCGCTACCAGATCGTCTGCGGAGAACAGCGCTGGCGGGCGGCGCGTCAGGCCGGTCTCCAGGAGGTCCTGGTTCGCCTGCTGCCCCGACTCAGCTACCTGGAACGGATCCGCAAGCAGCTGGAGGAGAACCGGCTGCGCTCGGCGCTGGACCCGGTCGAGGAGGCCCACGCCATCCTGCAAACCAAGACCCTGCTCGACATCGTCCGAGCCGAAGCGCTGCTGGCCGAGGCAGGGGTCGACTTCGTGGCTCTGGAGTCCAAGCGCATCGATGAGCGTGAGGAGTTCCAGCGCCACCTGGAGGGGCTGAAGCGGCTGTTGCTGGAGAGCGGCGTCCATGTCCTCCGCTCGACGCAAGGACTGGTCTGCGCTCCGCTCACGCCCTGGCGGGAGACGGAGCGGGCGCTGGGCATCTCGGAGGCCGCGCGCAAGCAGAAGGTGGGCATCCTGCGTCTGCCGTCCGAGCTGCAGGAGGGGGTTCGGGAGCTGCCTGCGGAGCACGCCATACAGATCTCGCGTCTGGAGAGCGGTGAGCGCCAGGCAGCACTGGTGGAGCGGGCGCCGGCGCTCAGCCACCGTCAGGTCCAGACCGCGGTCGACCGCCTGCGCCGGAATCCGGAGCTGAGCGTCGAGGCCGTGCTGGAGGAGGAAGGGACGCGGGACGAGTCGAGCCCTCTCGGCTTCCAGAATCAGCTACCGGTGCTGGCCGACCTCTGCCGACAGCTGGTCCGCCGACTCGGCTACCTACGCTCCCGACTCAGCGCTGAAGAGCGGGAGCAGGTCGCGGGGCTGCTGGCGGACCTGCGCCAGGTCCTGGACGGGTTCGAGTAGATGGGGGCCGCCTGCGGGGTGGACTGCGAGCGCTGCCCGGCCGCCCGTCGCTGCGGACGGACACCGAACTTCTGTCTGCTCGGACGCTGCGCCGATTGCGCCGGTGAGCCGCTGCTGCGGATGGAGGTCCGACGTGCGGTAGTGGCCTACCTGGGCGGCCTGGAGCTGAGCTGGCCGCGCTCGGTCCGCCACCACCAGCCGGCCGAGCTGCCGCTGCACCTGCCCGTGCTGGTCCAGGCCTACGCCGACCAGCTGGAGCTGCCCTGGGTGGCGCTGCACGGCGGCCGCCTGCTCGGTGCCCAGGGCAGGGTCACGCCTAAGCATCAGCGGCGGGACCTGCGTCAGGTCTATCGACTGGCGCCCGGCACCCGGCTGGCGCTCGAGCTCTTCGTCGACGACCAAGTCCTGGAAGGCGTTTGGGGCCGCCGGCGGCAGCTGCTCGAGGAGCTCGCCGAGCTCCAGCTGGACCTGATCCTGGCCCCCAACTTCAGCGTTTGGCGCGACGCCTCGCGCTTCGAGATGCTGGTCCAGCAGCGGCGGGCCTGGATCTTCTACCACGAGGCCTGCGAGGCCGGGCTGCCCATCCTGCCCGACATCGGCTGGAGCCTCTGGGAGCCGGATGGGCGGCTCTGGGCGGAGTGGGTGAACGCTGAGCCAGACCTGCGTGCGGTCTCCATCTTCTGCGGCGGCAAGCGGATCCACGCCGAGCGGAGGGCCCACCTGGAGACGGTGGAGGACCTGGCCCTCTTTCACGAGGCGGTGCGCCCGGAGCTGGCCTTCGTGCTCGGCGGCGTCCACTCGC
>JALZAW010000086.1 GCA_030948155.1 Candidatus Dormiibacterota bacterium
GTTGGGCAGGAGACTGCCCATGGCGGGCAGCATCTGGTAGTAGCGCTGGGCCCCCGGCTCATGAATGTCAGCGAGCTGGGTGCCGTCCGCGGCGTAGATGATCGTGTCCTCGGGCAGCGCCTGGGTTGTGATGCCGTGCACGTCGGGCAGGCTGGAGGTGAAGTTGATGAACGTCATCGACCCGCTCATGAAGCCGACAACAGCCGCCATGAGGACGATGGCCAGCTTGATCAGCGGCGAGGCGATGGTCTCCGTCTCGAACGGCCGCAGGGCCGGGTTCGTGAGCTGATGCCAGGCGGCCACCGCGCTGCCTTGGGCGGCACTCGCCCGGAGCCTGCGGCCGCGGCCGTCGGTAAGTGGCTCCCGCCTCGGCAGTGCCCGCTGTGATTGCCGCAGCTCGTAGCCGAAGGCGTCACCGAGTCGGCGGGCAGCGCTGAATGCACTGGCGGCAGCGGGCGAGCCGAGAAGCCGCTCGCGCAGGCGCGCTTCATGGCGGTCGTACCACGCGCGCCAGCTCTCCGTGCCGGCGATGCTCATGTTCCTATCCTTGTCAGAGGTTTCAAGTGGCCCAACCAGTTGATCGGGCGCCCGCAGATCAGGCCGAAGCCCTCCTGCTGTCCGCCCTAGCCGGAGTCTCACCCCAGCGGCTCTTGCTCGTTTCAGATTACGACGGAACCCTGGCCGACATCGTTTCCGATCCTGCTCAGGCTCTGCCGCGGCCCGAATCGCTTCGCGCGCTGCGCCGATTGACCGCGCGGCTGGGCCGGGTGGTGATCCTGAGCGGCCGCTCCAACCGGGACCTGAGGCGCTTCCTACAAGTGCCGGACCTTGTCCTCCGCGGCGACTACGGCCTCGCCGAGCCAAGCGCTGCTGAGCGAGAGGCCCTGGGCCGCCTGGAGGACGCTCTCCGGCCCCAACTTCCCCCAGGTTCCCGGCTTGACCGCAAGCCGGCCTCGCTGAGCATTCATCACCGGGCGGCGCCCGCCGCCGGAGAGCACTTGCAGGATCTGGTGCGCCGCCTGGCCGATCCTGCCATCCTGCGCTGGCATCCCGGACGGCTGGTGATCGAGGTGATGCCGGCCCGGGCTGAAAAGGGCCGGGCACTCCGCGAGGAGATCGACGCCCACAGGCCGGAGGGGGTGATCTTCGCCGGCGACGACACAGGCGATCGGCACTGCTTCGAGATCACCTCCGAGCTGAGCCTGCCCCACCTCGCGGTCGGGGTCCGCTCGCTGGAGGCCTCCGCTGAGCTGTTCGGAGCCTGCGACCTCGTTCTGGAGCGGCCAGCCGAGTGGGGCCGGCTGCTCAGTCGCCTGGCTCTCTGGGCAGAGGAACCAGATCCCGGAGATCGCGCAGCTGGAGGCTGAGCCAGCGACCTATGTCGTTGGTGGCCACCTGCTCCTTGATGGCATTCCCCCGCTCCGCCCGCTCCCGCCGCGACATCTTCAGGCCGGCGTGCAGAGCCTCGGCTGTGTCCCCGACGTCGAAGGGGTTGACTGTCAGCGCCCACTGCCCGAGCTCCTCATGAGCGCCGGCGTTCTCTGAGAGAACCAGCGCGCCGTCGAACTCGCTCAGCACCATGCCCTCCTTGGCGACCAGGTTCATGCCGTCGTAGATGGGATTGACGAGCAGCACATCGAAGTCCTGGTAGAGCGCCAGCGCCCTGCGCATGCTCTCACCCAGCTCGAGCCGGATCGGCTGCCAGCTCTCGCGGCCGAAGCGCTCATTGATCCGACCCGCTGTGCGCCGGATCTCCCGCAAGTAATCGCGGTAGGCGTGGATGTCCTGCCGGGACGGCTGCAGGAAGGCATAGAACTGAACGCGGCCATGCCACTGGGGATGCCGCTCCAAGAGGAGCTCGTAGGCGAGAAAGCCGCGCACGACGTTCTTGGAGGGGTCGGTGCGGTCGACGCGCACTATGAGCTTCTCGGGCCGGTCGCGGCGGATGGCTTCTCGCTCCCTGGCGACCCCCGGGGCGGCGGCCTGCCTTTCCAGCCCCGGCACGTCGATGGAGATCGGATAGGAGCGCGCCCAGACCACCCGGCCGGCATGGAGCACCGCCCGCTCGCGGTGGTCCACCCGCAAACCCAACAGCTCCTCACAGCTCATGAGAAAGTTGCGTACGTCAAGGTTGGATTGGAAGCCGATCAGATCGTTACCGAGGATGCCCTGGAAGATCGCGTCACGCATGGACTTGGGCAGCACCTTCCAGTAGTTGGGCGTCGGCCAGGGGATATGGATGAACTGCTGCAGCGCGGCCTGCGGCAGCTCCGCCCGGATCAGCTGCGGCGCTATGTAGAGCTGGTAGTCCTGGGTCAGGATGAGCGGCGGCTTCTCCACGTGCTGGGCGACCTCCACCACCTTCCTGGCGAACTCCTGATTGACCGCGACATAGCCGTCGTCCCAGGCGGACCAGGTCTCCGCGTCGATCACTGGTTCCCGGATCAGCCCCCAGAGGTAGTGCTGCAAGAACCAGAGCAGAGGGTTGGCAATCACTGAGTAGTAGCGGCGGTAAGCCTCCTCGTCAGTAACCACGTAATGAATCTCGCTGCCGCCTGGCAGATGCCTGTCGGCGGGCTGGCGGCCGGCCAGCTCTCGCTCAGCGGGACCTCGAGCAGCCGCCACCCAGGGGGCGCCCGTCGCCTCCGCAACCGTGATGAGCGCTGTGACCAACCCACCTGAGCCCTTCCTCATGGTGCCCTTCGGGCCCGGTTCGAAAGGAGCGCGGTTGCTGACCACCAGCGGCGACCACGGCCTCAGCACGCGCGCCGTGTACTCGCGCATCGACTCTTCGGCGCTAGAGGTGCGGCTGGGAACCCGGCCGGGAGGTTGGGTGGCCAGGTGGGTCAGATCCACTGAGCCGACGAGCACCGCAGTGAGCGTATTCCGAATACACGCAGCGAGAAGCGCAGGACCGGGGTCCCCGCGAAATCACAGATTTCGTGGGGTGGTAGGAGCCGACGCCGGAGATGGCCCGCATGGGCGGCCAAGATCCGGACGGGCTTTTCGGCCGCACCTCCAGGCTGATCCGGCGGCGAGCTGGGCTTCGGCAAGGCCGCTCGAATGCTACCCAGCCAAGGGAAGCCAAACCTCCCTCTCGGCGCCGGCCGGCGTCTCGGCCGCCGGGCTCAGCGGCTCAGCGGGCTGCCTACGAAGAAGAAGGAGATGGCCATGATCACGTAAGCGCCCAGCAGCTGCAGGCCCTCCAGCCAGTTGCTGCGGCCGTCGAGCGAGATCAGGCCGACGATGATGGTGGAGAGGCCCACGGCGGCGATCTCAAAGGGGGTGAAGACGAAGTCCATAGGGCGCGAGAGGGCGAGGCTCACGAAGATGAGCAGGGGTGCGACGAACATGGCGATCTGGGCCGACGAGCCGAACACTATCTCCATGGTTACGTCAGCCTGGTTGTGCCAGGCGAAGCCCACCGCCGAGACGTGTTCCGCCGCATTCCCGATCACAGCCACCACGAAGATGCCGACGAAGACCTTGGTGAAGCCGATGGCGGCGACGGTGGGTTCCAGGCTGGTGACCAGGAGCTCGGACTCGACTCCCACTACGACGGCCGCCGCCAGAAGTATGAGCAGCGCCGTGCGGCGGCCCCACTCAGAGGGCCCCTCCGCCTCGGCCGCACGGAAAAGGTGGGCGTGGGTGACTTGGGTGTAGATCAGGGTGGCGATGTAGAGAAGGATCAGCACCCCGGCCACCACCACGCTGACCACCTCCCTCTCGGCACCCGTCGTGCGGTCGGTGCTGACGAAGATGGCAGGCATTACGAGCGCCAGCACTGCCAGCAGCAGGCTGGCGGTCTGCAGGCCGGCACTGCGAGCAGAAAAGCGGAGCTCCTTGTGGCGCAGACCGCCGATGAAGAGGGAGGCACCCAAGACCAGCACGAGGTTGCCGATGATGGAGCCGATCAGCGAGGCCTTGACCACCTCAACCTCGCCCGCCGCCACGAGCAGCACGCCGATGATCATCTCGGTCAAGTTCCCGAACGTCGCGTTCAACAGCCCGCCGACCCTGGGTCCTGAGTGCGCGGCGATGGAACCCGTGCTGCGGCCGACCAGTCCGGCCAGGGGGACGATGGCTATCGCGCAGGTGATGAAGAGCAGCAGTGACGACCCCCTGGTTAGGTCGACCGCGAGGGAGACTGGCACGAAGACGAGCAGCCAGTACAGGTTGGGGCGCAGCACTGCTCAAGAAATCTATCGGCGACTTGGGCATACGGTGCTGCTAGCTCTGGTTGCTGGTCCCGTTGGCCATGGTCGCTCTCGCGCTCGCCCAGCGAGTTCACCGCTGATCAGCAGGCGCCCGTCCGCGGCCTCGGGGGCCCGCTGCCGCCGTTCGTACCATAGGCGGGTGTCGCCGAGGCCGGAGCTCGAGAACGTGTTGGTAGATGTGCACCAGCACGTCGCCACGGTGACGCTCAACCGGCCCGAGCAGCGCAATCCCCTCTCGGCGGCGATGCTCGTGGACCTCCGCCAGGCCCTGGAGTGGTGCCGCGAGACGCCTGCCGTGCGCGTGATGGTGCTCACCGGCGCTGGCGACCGCGTTTTCTGCGCCGGGGCTGATCTGGCTGCGTTCCAGTCCGAGGCACCAGCGCTGCAGCAGCACCACGAACGGCGGCTGTTTGTGGAAGTCTTTCTCCTCCTGGAGGAGTTGGGCAAACCTGTGTTGGGCCGGATCAACGGCCACGCGCTCGCCGGCGGCTTCGGCCTCGCCTGCGGCTGCGATCTCCTGCTCGCAGTCGAGGGCGCCACCTTTGGCACGCCCGAGATCAACGTCGGCATCTGGCCGGCGATGATCCAGGCCATCCTGCAGCGCAACCTCCCGCGTAAAGCGTTGCTCGAGATGATGCTGTTGGGGGAGCGCTGGAGCGCCGCCCGGCTGCACGAGCTGGGTCTCGTCAACCGTCTGCTGCCCACGCTGGAGGAGCTGGACGCGGCCGTGACGGAGATGGCCGGCCGGCTCGCCAGCCGCTCGCCGCAGGTGCTGCGGCTCGGCCGCGACTCGTTTTACCGCCAGCAGGACCTGGAGTTCCGGGCCGCGCTCGACTATCTCCAGTCGCAGCTGACTCTGGTCAGCCTCAGCGAGGATGCCCATGAGGGCGTTCAGGCCTTCTTCGAGAAACGCGCGCCCAGCTTCGGCAGGGGTGAGGAGAGCTGATTTGCAGCACGATCTGAAGCAGCGGCAGCTGACTTTGCGCGAGCAGGCCTTGCGCGGCGGCGAGCGCCACCTGCCGAAGCTGAAAGAACAGGGCAAGCTGCCAGTCCGCGAGCGCCTCGGACTGCTGCTGGATTCGGGCTCCTTGGTGGAGGACGGTCTCTTCGCCAACGCGCTCGCCCAGGATCTGCCCGCCGACGGCGTGGTCACGGGACTGGGCCGCATCGACGGCCGGGAGATGGCTGTGATGGCCAATGACCCCACAGTCAAGGCGGGCTCCTGGGGGGCACGGACTGTCGAGAAGATACTTCGCATCCAGGAGCAGGCCGCTCGCCTGCGGCTGCCGCTGTTCTATCTGGTCGATTCGGCAGGCGCCCGCATCACCGACCAGGTGGACATGTTCCCGGGTCGCCGACACGCCGGCCGCATCTTCTACAACCAGGTCCGCCTCTCGGGCCGGGTGCCGCAGGTCTGCCTTCTGTTCGGTCCCTCAGCGGCGGGCGGCGCCTACATCCCTGCGTTTTGCGACGTGGTCATCATGGTCGAGGGCAACGCGTCCATGTACCTGGGCTCGCCGCGGATGGTCCAGGTCGTGGTGGGTGAGAAGGTGTCGCTGGAGGAGCTGGGCGGCGCTCGCATGCACTGCACCGAGAGCGGCTGCGGCGACTTCCTGGTCCCCGACGATGCAGCTGCGATTCAGCTGGCGCGCGACTACTTCGCCTACCTTCCCCAGAACCACACGCTGGCCCCGCCGGCGATCGGGGCACTCGAGCCGCGTGCGGCTGCCAGACCGATAGGAGAGCTCGTGCCGCTGGAGCCGCAGCGGGGCTACGACATGCGCAAGGTGATCGAGGCGCTGGTGGATGAGGGCAGCACGCTGGAGATCAAGAAGCTCTTCGCCAAGGAGCTGATCACAGCCTTTGCGCGCCTGGACGGGAAGGCTGTGGGCATCCTCGCCAACCAGCCAATCCAGAAGGGCGGAGTGCTCTTCGGCGACAGCGCTGACAAAGCTGCGCGCTTCATCTGGCTCTGCGACGCGTTCAACCTGCCGCTGCTCTTTCTCGCCGACGTGCCGGGCTTCATGATCGGCACGGACGTGGAGAGGCGGGGCATCATCCGGCACGGCGCCAAGATGATCACCGCGGTGTCCGAGGCCAGCGTGGCCAAGATCTCAGTGATCGTGCGCAAGGCCTACGGCGCCGGCCTCTACGCAATGGCCGGACCGGCCTTCGAGAGCGATTGCGTCATCGCCCTGCCCTCGGCGCAGATCGCGGTCATGGGTCCTGAGCCGGCAGTCAACGCCGTGTTCTTCAACAAGCTGGCCGAGCTGGACGAGCCCGAGCGAGCCGCCAAGCGCCGGGAGCTGGAGGAGGAATATAGCCGGGATGTCGACCTCTACAAGCTGGCCGCCAACCTGGTTGTCGACGACGTGGTTGAGCCCGAACGCCTCCGCGAGCAGCTGATCAAGCGCTTCGCCTTCTACTCGTCCCGCTTTGAGCCTCCGGTTGACCGCAAGCACGGGGTGCCGCCGGTTTGACCCGAGCGGCCCCGAGGCGCGGGCGGGCCAGAGGGCTGCTCTTAGTCGGGCAGCCTGCGCTTTTGCGGGTAGATGGTTTCGCCTCGGGCGAGCATGGCGACATACTGCTCAAGGCGTCGCGCGCGCGTGCCGGGACGCTTGGCGGCGGCAATCCTGTACAGAAAGGCGTAGCGGTTCTGGCGGGTCAGTATCTCAAACACCGCTCCGGCGCGGGGCTCGGCGGCCAGCGCGGCGGCCAGGTCGCTCGGCACCTCGACACTGGCCTGGCCGGCGTAAGCGGCTGCCCAGCGGCCGTCGGCTTTGGCCCGCGCCACCTCGGCCAGCCCCGCCTCGCGCATCCGCCCCGCACTCCTCAGGCGCTCGACGATTCCAACGTTGCGCCTCGACCACCCGCTGCGCGCCCGGCGAGGCGTGAAGCGCTGCAGGTAGGTTGACTCGTCCCGGCGGCGAGCCTGGCCATCGATCCACCCCTGGCAGAGCGCTTCCTCCAGCGCCTGGTCGTAACTGAGGCTGGTCGGCTCGCTGGTGCCCTTCTTGGCCAGGACCAGCCACACGCCCGTCTGGTCGGAGTGGTGGGCGGCGAGCCAGTCGCGCCACGCGACTGTATTGGCGACGGTCAGCTCGGGCAGCTCGGTGCTCATGTCAGCCGGGCTGACAGGGATGGCTGCGAGCCTCGCAGAGTGGGCGGGGATGTGGCCGCCCAGCTATCATCGCGGTTGCAGCCGCTCGGCCAGGTAGCGCAGGGCCAGCGGGTAGCGATAGTCGATGCCGCCGTGGCCGCCTTCGAACAGCTCGAAGCTGACCCCAGTCACGCCCATCCCGGCCAGCTCCTGCCGAAAGGCTTCGGCGCCCAGATCGAGGTTGTACTCATCGCTCCGGCCGGCGTCGATGTAAATGCCACGCAGCGAGTGCAGCGCCTCCGCGTGGCGGGAAGCCATCCGGACCGGGTCCCAGGCGAGCCAGCGCTCCCACACGTGCGGCAGGAGCCTGCCGCTGTTTGTGTCGAAAGGCAGCGTCACCTCACCTGACGGCTCCGCCGAATAGCAGGCAGCCATGCAGAAGGTGTTGACGAGCTCGCCATCATTCGGCTTGGTCATGGCCGGCCGCGAACGGAAGTCCTGCCAGAAGCTGGCGTACGAGCCTCCGTAGTGATCGCGAAGGGCCCTAGCCACCACTGCGAACTCTGGCTGGTAGCAGACCTCGAACAGCGCGTCGCCGGCATGGGTGGCGAGGGCGCCGAAGACATCGGGTCGGAGCATCGGCGTCACCATGGCGCCATAGCCGCCGCTGGACTTACCGCTGATGCCCCGGTGCTCGCGTGCGGGAAGAGTCCGGTAGTGCGAGTCGACCCAGCCCACCACCTCCTCACAGAGGTACGTGTGATAACGCCCTGTGCCCGGCGAGTCGAGAAACTGGCTGCCGCCGTATGAGGTCCACGCGTCCACAAAGACGAGCACGCAGAGCGGCGCCTCGCCGCCGGCGAAGAGATCGTCCGCCAGCTCTGGATAGCTGCGCCTGAAGGCGGCTCGGTTCGCCCACATGTCCACCTGGCCGGTCATGCCCTGGATCACGTAGATGCTGGGATAGCGGCGGTCGGACTCTTCGTCATAGCCGGGCGGCAGGTAGACCCAGAGAGGACGCTCCGCCGGATCGCCAAGCGGGTTGCCGCGCAACACCTGACTCTCCAGCCGGACCTTCTCCAGCCTTCCCCGCCAGTGGATCGACCAGGGTTCGCTCACCATCAGGGCATGCTAGTCGGGTCCGGAGCAGCGCCTGACGCCCGGCGGGTCAGGAGGACCGGGCCTCCGCCAGCGAGCGTGGAAAGCGGGTCTGTGAAAAGCTGATGGCTCCCGCCGGCACCATCCAGGGCAGAACCAGCACCGAGTAC
>JALZAW010000561.1 GCA_030948155.1 Candidatus Dormiibacterota bacterium
GGCGTAATTCAGGTCTGGCCCCGCCGGCAGTCAACTCGGCCATTGCCCGGATGAGCACGTCGACCCCCTTCAGCCGTTCCAAGCGACCGGCGAATACGAAGAGGCGCTGCTCGGCGTAGCCAAGTGCTTCTCGGGCGGCCTGTCTCGGGCGGGGCTCGAACGCCCGCAGATCGCAGCCCGGAGCCACCACCGCCACACGTTCCTGCCGAACCCCGTAGGCGCGCATCAACTCCAGCGCCTCGGCCTGGGTATTGACAATCAGCAGGTCGGCGCAGCGCGCGACCTCGCCTTCCAGGTCCACCCGCACCTCCGGCTCTGCTCGGTCGCCGGGGGCAAGGAGCCGGTTCTTCACTATGGCCAGGGTGTGCGCCGTGTGGGCCCACGGCACCCGAAGCGAGCCGCGCAGGGCGCAGGCCACCATGCCCGACAGCCAGTAGTGGGAGTACATGGCGTCGTAGCGGAGGCCGCCCTCCGCCATGAAGGTGCGAACGCCGTCGGTGAAGGCGGGAACCTGGCCGAGCAGGCGGTATTTGTCAAGATCTGGGGGGCCGGCAGGGAGGTTGATCACGCGGCTGAGTGGCGCCAGCTGCTCCACCCGCTTGTCGCCAGCCAGGGATCGCGTGAAGATGTCGGTCGCCACGCCAAGCTGGGAGAGGCCGGCGCAGAGCTGGCGGATGTAGACGTTCATGCCGCCGTTGGCCAGGTGGCCGAGAGAGGCGGTCGGTGAGGTGTGCAGGGAGAAGACGGCGACCCGGGTCAGGCCGGGCCGAGAAGACGGCTCGCGGAGGGCGTGGGCTTCAGCCACGGTAGCTGGACCTGGAGTCGAGCCAACGACGCGAGCTGCAGGCGCAGCCCGAGGCGGAAACAGAGGACGTGGTAGGCATGTCAACGGAATTCTTGCGGGCCGGCATCTTATTCCCGCCTGCCGCCCAGCGGCATTGGGCCCGTCTCGCGGCCCAGATCAGGTGCGGTGCCTGACTCAGCCTTCCGGTCAGAGGCAAGCTTGCCTAACTGCGTCTCCGGCCGGGGGCGCGCGGACTGTCAGGTTCTCCCGCCTGACCCAAACTGGTCCAGGATTCCAGCTGCCGCCGCGGCTGGCGCTCACCGCGCGCCGCCCAGAGCGTGCTCAAGAAGCTTGTCACCAGCAGAAGGGCCAGGAGCCAGAGGAGCGCCGTCACGTCACCACGTGAACGCGCCGGCGGCAGGAGGACTGTGTAGCTGAAAGTGCTCCAGTAGAGGAACTGGTCCTGGCCATAGGCCGAGAGCCAGAGAAGGAAGCCGACCACGCCGCCTGCGCCCAACCAGGCCAGGCCGGCCGGCCGCCGGCCTGAGCGCACAAGGCCCAAGCCGGGCAGGAAGGACCAGACCAGCAGTTCTGGAAGTCGAGCCGGGCCGCCCTCGTCTTCGCTGCGTCGAGCCGCCTCGGCTTCCGCCGCGATGAGGAACGTGATGACGGCGAGGTACCAACCGACAGCCAGCAGGTCGACGACCTGGAAGGGAAAGCCGAGGCGAGTGACCTCGGGCGTCAGAAGTAGGTGGCCGAGCCAAACCACCCAGGCCGCGAGCGCCGTCCCCGCCAGCGTCAGAGCGATGCCCTGGACTCGCGGCCGGCCGACCAGCGTCCCCGCGATCAGGGCGGCGACGAAGATCCAGGCAGCTGGTGTCTGCCAGCCGAAGAGGCGGTCAAGGTGGGCGGGCGGGATCTGGGTCTGCCAGGGAACCGCCAGCGCCGTCAATGAGCCCGCGATGACGAGCAGGCTGCGGCCTTGGCCGAGCTGGGGCAGGCCGAGGCGAGGACCGATCTCATGGCTCGCGGCCAGCAGTCCCCCACCGGCGCAGGCGGCCCCTGCCAGCACCAGCAACCCTGAGTTGGGATTGCTCGCCCAGAGACGACTTGCCGCGCCCAGGACAGCTGCCACGACCAAGGCCGCAGCTATCAGGCGCCGCCTCTCCATTGCAACGGCAATACTAGGTCGCTGTCTCGGCAGCAAGAACCTTTGTCTAGGTTCAGGCGGCCCCGCGGCCGTTGCAGGTGAGTGGGGCTGGCGACCGCCTGCTGGCAACGCCTGCGGCTCTGTTATGTTTGGCCCGATGCGCCTTCTCGGCTCGCGCCGCTGGTCCTGGCCGGCTGCTTTCGCCGTCCTCATCCCGGCGCTGCTGCTGGGCTGGACGCTGACGGCGGTGTCCGCCGCCCCGACTCCTTCGCCCAGCGCAGCCGCCAGCCCCGGTGCCGCCCCGGCCCCCGGTGCCGCCCCGGCCGGGAACGTGCAG
>JALZAW010000562.1 GCA_030948155.1 Candidatus Dormiibacterota bacterium
TTGTGGGCCTGGCTGGCGCTCACCCTAGCTATCCTCGCCCAGCTCATGGCTGCTGGCCTCTTGGCGCAACTGGGCTACCTGTTCGCGCCCACCCAGCATCTCGATCAGGCTCAGGATCTTCTCCATCGCTTCCCGGAACTCCTGATGGCTCTGGCTAGTGATCAAGGGTGGGGCGGTCTTTTCCACCCGGGCGATTTGGCCCTGCAGGGCAAGCAGACGGCGATAGCAGCCGACCAGCTCGGCGGTCCAACGCCGACTCATCTCGGCCCCCGCACGAGTCTCACCCCAATTCGTCATCTCAGGACCTGGTTCCTCAACTCGGCTCGCCCCGGGCGCGCAGAGGCCCCGTACTCATACGTTACGAACGAAAGAGAGGTTTGGAAACACTCAACCTCCCGCGACAGACAGAGCCTGTGTTGTGGCTGAGCGCACATGGCTTGGAAAATCCAATGGGCAGCCGGCGATTTGTCCTCCCCCCGCAGCCCTTCGTAGATATTGCGTATGCTTTCCATCCGAAAAACCGATGAAGTGCAGTAGTTCAGGGAGGGGTAGGTCGCCGTGGAAGAGCAGCCCGTGAGCCTTGCCGTCGCGAGCAACGAATCGCCTGCTGAGGCGCTGGCCAGGGAACTGCAGGAGCGCGCCGTGCCTCTCCTCCGCCAGATCAGCGGACGAGTCGCCAGCTCCGAGCCCGGCCCTCAGGAAGCGGCTCAGGTCCGCGTACTGGCTGCCGGTGCGGCCGACAACTTGGAGCGGGTCTTGAAGCAGCTCTCAGACTCAGCCTGAGCCTACCTTGCGGCGCGTGATGAACCCGTAGACGGGATCAACTGGAGTCGGACCGGCTGGGTCGTCGGTCGCGTTGCTGTTGACCACCTCCAGCGGCTTGCCCAGCGCGCGCAGGCCCTCTAGCACCTCCGGCTCCTGCCGGTCGCCGACGTGCCAGATCTCGTCGACCGCTTGGAACCTCTCGGCCACGAAGGCCAGTAGGCGGTCGACCTTGAAGCGCCCTTGCGTATCGCCGATCACGCCCTGCCGCATCACCTAGGCGATGTTAGGGGCACGCCCGGCGTCGGGCAGGCGTGCATCCGCCCGGCTGGCATGGACGTTTGGGAGCGGGATGAGGCGTGCATGCACAGCCGGATCGCCTTTGACCTGTGGGCAGGCGAGTGCCGATGCGGCACCACGGTGGGCGGCCATCGATGTCCGTCCAGGCGGCCGGCTCGTCGACGTGCTGGTTCGCCGGCATGGGGCTGGGGTACTGTGGCTGGCTGGTCGGGCGATGCGCCGCCGGGACCACCTTTCCTCAGCCGGGGCGCCCGCGGGCCGGCGGCCGGGCGGAAATTCATCGGCCTCGATGCACTTGACGTGGGTGTCGAAGCGGCCGCAGCGCATCGCCAGCATCTGCAGCGTATACACCGAGTGGGTCATGTCCAGCTTGACCTGGAAGTTGTAGACGATGTCGACCGGCGGCTCAGGGCGGTGGGTACTTGGCGGAGCAGCTGGCTCAGCCTGGTCAACTGCCCAATTGAGAGGCTGCGCAACTCTCGCAGGTTCCTTCGGCACTGAATCTGCCGCGTATTCCTGGCCCCAGCAGGATGGCAGATCGGGTCCTGCGGCTTCAGCACGGGAGATTTCGTAGTGCGTCGGTCGTCGGCGCGTCACCCCTCCTCCCTCACCGGCTCCCGCCCGCTGACCCGTCGAAACCAGAGTTCGCAGCGTAGCTGCTCCAGATCCACGAAGGTCTCCCGCCGCCCCGGCGCGGCGGTGGGCGGCGAGCGGTCGGAGGCTGGCGGCCGCTAGTGGGGGCCGCGGATTCACGCGTCCCAGCAGATCGGAGACTCGCTGGCCCTTGACGAGGATCACGCACAGGTCTGTACTTCACGATCGAGGTGGAAAGATGGCCGTCTACGAGTTCGAGTGCCAGGCTTGCGGCGAGCGCTTCGAGGTCACGGTGGCGATCAGCGAGCGCCACCGCCTGAAGCACCGATCCCCGGCTTGTCCCAAGTGCGCCAAGCGGAAGACCCAGCAGCTCGCATCGTCGTTCAGCTGACAAGGGGCCGAGCAAGTACTGATCGGCTTGCCGGTGACCGCCCCCTGAGGTCGAAGCCTCAAGGCCGAGCTCAGGTGGCCATGGGAGTTGCATGCGCCCGTGGATGCCGGGCGCCGGAGTGCGCGCGGCCGCTGGCCTGGTCGCGGCCGCTCGCCTGGGGGCGTCTGATAGTCGCCCGTCAGTTCCAGACCTCTCGCGCCACGGAGGTGACCAGCTCAAGCTTG
>JALZAW010000087.1 GCA_030948155.1 Candidatus Dormiibacterota bacterium
CTCGCTCGCCACCGACGGCTCTGACCAGAGCGCTGACCTGGGTCAACGTGGTCGTCACCCGCAGGGTCCCTTGAGCGGATTGACCCGCCTGGCCAGGGGCACAGGCAAGGCTTGGCAAAACCAGCAAGCCAGCCAGGGTGACAGCAGCCAGCGTCTTCATGGTCATGCAGCATAGCAGTTATGCAAGTAGTTTGCGCAACTGACTTGCTTCGTGCTTTAATGGCTACATGCCGCGTCCAAGTCCTGTCAGCGATGCGGTTCGTGGCGTCATCGATGCGGGCCAGCGGCACGCCTGGGCTCTGGACGAGCTGCTGGAGTCGGTTCGGAATCAGGTGCCCGGAGCTGACTACTCGAGCGTCTTTCGGGCTGTCACAAGCTTGGAGCGCTCGGGCCAGCTGAACCGGGTGGAGGTGGGCGACGGCAAGGCACGTTACGAGCCCAACCAGGAGCACCATGAACACATCCGCTGCCGGGACTGTGGCGAGGTCGCTCAGGTGCCGGGCTGCGTACTCGTGGCGGCGGAGTCAGAGATCGCAGGGGCGACCGGCTTCCAGGTGGATGGGCACAGCCTGCTCTTCTCCGGCGTCTGCCCGATCTGCCAGCGCAAGAACGACGGCTAGCCCGCCCGACGCCGTGGTCGTCGGCTCAGGTCCGAATGGGTTGGCGGCGGCCATCACGCTGCTGGAAGCCGGCCGCTCGGTCTTGGTCCTGGAGGCGGCCGAGCAGCCCGGCGGTGGTCTGCGCAGCGAGGAGCTGACCGAGCCCGGCTTCCGCCATGACGTTTGCGCATCAATCATGGCATTCGCCCCGGTTTCTCCCTTCTTGCGGCGCCAGAGCCTCAGCCTGCTGACGCCGCCCGCTCCCCTGGCTCATCCTCTGGACAGCGGCCCAGCGGTGATCCTGGAGCGCTCGGTGGAGGACACGGCCGCCGGCCTTGATCCGGCCGACCGCCCGGCCTACCGTCGCCGGCTGGGTGGCTTGGTCTCCGGCGCCGAGGTGGCCTTCGCCGAGCTGCTGGCAGGCCCTCGGCTGCCGCAGCTGGCGCTGACCGGAACCCGCTTCGGCGTCACGCCTCTACTTCCGGCTGTGGTTCTGGCGCGCCACGCCTACCAAGGCGAGCGGGCTCAGGCCCTGCTGGCCGGCTGCTCGGCGCATGGTGGCCTGCCACTGACGGAGCCGGTAAGCGCCGCCTTCGGTCTCGTCTTGCAGGCAGCGGCCCATGCCGGCGGCTGGCCGCTGGCCAGGGATGGGTCACAGTCAGTCGCCGCCTCCCTGGTCCGACGCCTACTCCAGCTGGGTGGCGAGATCCGCTGTGCTGAACGGGTGGCTGACGTCGAGCGGCTGCCCGGGCGCGCTGTTCTGCTCGATCTGACGCCGCGCGAGGTACTCCGTCTGACCGGCAGCCGCCTGCGCGCCCGCTACCGGCGGGGCCTGGAGCGTTATAGGTACGGTCCCGGCGCCTTCAAGCTTGACTGGGCACTGAGGGGGCCGGTGCCTTGGCGCGACCCTGCCTGCGGCCGAGCGGCCACCGTGCACCTGGGCGGAAGCCTGGTCGAGATCGCAGCCGCGGAGCGCGAGGTGGCTCAGGGCCGCCATGCCCTCCGGCCTTTCGTGATCCTCGTCCAGGCAAGTTTGTTCGATCCCGGCCGCGCTCCTGCCGGTCGGCACACCGCCTATGCGTACTGTCATGTACCCAACGGATCCGCCGTGGACATGAGTGACGCCATCGAGCGGCAGGTGGAGCGGTTCGCGCCAGGCTTCCGCGATCTCGTGCTGGCCCGCTCGGTGATGAGCCCGGCGGCGTTGGAGCAGCACAACCCGAACCTGGTAGGCGGTGATCTGAACGGGGGCCGGCAGGACCTGCGCCAGCTCTTCACTCGCCCTGTGCCGCGCTGGAGCCCCTACACGACGCCAGATCCGCGCCTCTACCTGTGTGGCCAGGCAACGCCGCCCGGCGGAGGGGTGCATGGCATGTGCGGTTACAACGCCGCCCGAGCTGCTCTCCGCCGCGCGCTCCGTTGAGCAGACGGGTCGGGTAGAACGATGACGATGGCCGATGCCCGGAGCCCGTACGAGAGCGAGGTGCGGCTGCGGGACGGGACTCGTGTCCACGTCCGGCCCATCAGGCCTGACGACGAGTCGCTGCTGCAGGACGCGGTGGCTCGCATGTCGGAGCGGTCTGTCTACTTCCGCTTCTTCTCCCCCCTGAAGCGGCTGCCAGAGGCCATGGCGCGCAAGCTGGCCAGGGTCGACTACGAGGATCGCTTCGCCCTGGTCGCGTACTGCCGGCAACGCGGCGAAGAGAGGATAGTCGGGGTTGCCCGCTACGATCGCGCCCCCGGTACCGATGCCGCCGAGGTTGCTGTAGCTGTAGTGGATGAGGTGCAACGGCAGGGTTTGGGCTCACAGCTGTTGAGCCTTCTCGCGCAGGTGGCGCGAGAGCACGGCCTGCAGACCTTCACGCTCATCGTCCTGCCCGAGAATCAGAGCATGCTGGCGCTGCTGCGAAAGCTCGGCTGGATTCACCGCGCGATCTTCAGAGGCGGCCTCTACGAGATCTCCTTCGAGATCTGACCTGGCGGCGCGGCGAGCGGTCGGGTCCGCGATGATTTGATAGATGCCGGCTCGGGAGAGGGAAGTGATCAGGATGAACCCAGCCGAGCTGGCGGCGTTCCTGGCTTCCGAGAGCACGATGACGATCGCCACCATCGGTCCCCACGGGCGTTCGCACCTGATGCCCGTCCACTACTACTTGGAGCAGGACGGACGCCCGGCAACCTGGACCTACGCCAAATCGCAGAAGACCCGGAACCTGGAGCGCGACCCCCGAGCGACCCTCCAGGTGGAGGCAGGTCACGAGTATGGAGAGCTGCGGGGAGCGATGCTGGAGGCGGACGTCGAGATCGTCCGAGACCCCGAAGTAGTAGCTCAGATGGGCTGGCAGGTGGTGACGAAGTCCGGCGGCGGAAGCTCGGGCGCCCCCGACCTCGAGGGAGAGACGCGGGCGCGCGTTCTGGCCCAGGCTCCAAAGCGGGTGGGCCTCCGCTTCACAGTCACGCGGGCGTTGTCTTGGGACCACCGAAAGCTCAGCCCGCCCGTCCAGACTGACCAGGAGGCGCCGAGGCGATCTCGGCCAGGTGCTCGCGGTTGATCTCCAGGAACCGCTCCATAGATCCGAAACCCGTGACATGGCCGCCACCAGTGCCAACCAACTCCATCGCCCTGCGCCCGTTGGCGGCGCACCTGGTGAGGTCGATGCCTGTGGTCACTCCCGAGGACTCGAAGAGGTAGACCAGGTCCTCCGTGGCTACGTTCCCCATCTCGGTCGTGTGGATGGGCATGGCGATACCGCCGCCGATCCCTCCGGCCGAACCGTCGAAGCCCCTGGCGCCTGCCTCATAGCCGGCGAAGGCGTTGCCGAGCGCGGTACCCGCCAGCGTGTGCAGGTGGAGACCGAGTTGGAACTCTGGCCAGCGGTCCAGCACCTCTGAGACCCGCTTCCTGACCAGAGCCGGCCAGGCCAGGCCGATGCTGTCCGAGAGATGGATGTCACGGATGCCAAGTTGATAACCACGCTCGGCGATGTGGAGCACCGACTCCATTGGGACCAGGCCGTCGTAGGGGCAGATGAAGGAAATCGCCATGCCCAGGGCGACCTCGCTGCCCGAGCGGGCGGCCAGCTCAACCGACCGCTCGATGTCCTCCAGGTTCTCGTCGATCGACATGTTGGAGTTGAGCCGCTGGTAGGTGGGGCTGGCGGCCACCAGGCAGGAGATCTTGGTCACCCCGGCGGCGATGGCCCGCTGCGCACCCCGGAAGTTCGGCACCAGCGCCCGCAGCTTGACACCGCCCAGGTCGCGTCCGACCAGCCCCTCCGCGATCGCCTCCGCGTCGGCCAGCTGGGGGATCACGCGCGGGTGGACGAAGCCGGTGATCTCGATCTCGGGCACGCCCGTCGCGGCGACGGCCTCGATGAAGGCAACCTTCTCCTCGGTGCTCGGTAGACGAAGGCCTGGCTCGTAGAGCAGGGTCTGCAATCCGTCGCGGGGAAACACCTCTGCTATTCGAACCGCCGGCGCCTCTCGGTCGGAAGTCACCATGCACTAGCCTCCTGGTGGTTGGGCGCCGGATGGATCCGCCTCCGCGTACCGGCTTTCCAGTTCGGACCAGCCGCCGAGGTCGACGACGGCGTCGCGTGCTGCGAAGGGCGCCAGCTGCTCGCGCACGGCCGTCGAGGAGCCGTCACGGAGGAGCGCGGCGGCGGTGACCTGCATGGCGCGGATGGCGGCCCGCTGCAGGTCGGAGGGAACTATGACCAGCCGGTAGCCCATCTTCTCCAGCTCCTGGGCCGGGATCAAGGGGGTGCGGCCGCCCTCGAACATGTTGATCAGGAGAGGCTTGCTGAAGGACCTGGCGATGGTTTCGATCTCCTCCCGGCTGGTGGGTGCCTCGATGAAGAGCACGTCGGCCCCCGCGTCCGCATACATCCGACTGCGCCGGATCGCCTCCGCCAGGCCGGCCCGGCCGAGGGCGTCGGTGCGGGCGATGATCAGCATCTCGCGCCGGGTGTCGAGAGCGGCCCGAAGCTTCTGGACCATCTCCTCTGGGCTGATCAGCTGCTGGTCCGAGTAGTGGCCGCATTTCTTGGGGGCCGACTGGTCCTCCAGGTGGATGGCCGCGGCGCCCACTCTCTCGAACTCCCGCACGGCTCTGATCACGTTGAGGGCGTTACCGTAGCCGGTGTCGGCGTCGGCGATAACAGGCAGATCGGTCGAGTCGACCACCTCCCTGAGGCGCGCCAGCACCTCGCTCATGCTCAGGAGACCGAGGTCGGGCACACCTGTGCTGCGGGCGACCGCCCCACCGCTGCAGTAGATCGCCTCAAACCGCGCGGCTGTCGCGATGCGGGCGGAGAGGCCGTCGTAGACCCCGGGGACCACGAGGATGCTGCCCTCTTCGATGCGAGCCCGCAGTCGCCTGGCGCCGCTCACAGCTCTGCGGCCAGCGCAGATACCGGCAGCTCGTCGAGGCGCTGAGTGATGTCGAGGAGCTTCGGCGGCCCACCAAGTGCTGTGAACTTGGCTTCCAGCTCCTGCCAGGAACAAGGGCCCTGGTAATCCGGACGCGCCAGGGAGCTGGTCCGGCCGTCGCGCCGTCGAACGCCGACCCTAACCCCCTGATGTTCTGGAAAGTCCTTCGAGAGCTTTGGGTCTTCCCGAACGTCCACCTTTTGGAGCAGCCGCTGGACATCTGGGCGGTTGATGCGGTCCTGCGCATACTGGGCGGGGGTCATCTCGCCGTCGAGCAGGGCGGCGGCTACCAAGAAGGGCAGCGAGTGATCAGCCTCCTCCTTGGTCGTCACCTTCTTCTTGTCGCCTGCACCGGGGCCGATGATCTCGTAGCTGGCGTCAAAGACCGCTAGGTCGATCCGCTCGACCTCCTCGGCTCTCAGGCCGTGTCGGCGGAGCTCCAACACAGCGTCGATGGTCGACTGGGCGTGTCCTTCGGCGTTGTACCGCTTGATGAACGTCAGCTGGACGGCTTCCAGGTCCTCCCGGGACCAGTCCAGCTCAAACCGGCCGGCGATCGCTGCCATGAAGCCCTGGTTGCCCTCGAAGACCTCCATCGGCCCGGTGACGCCGCGGCGGGCGAGAAAGCCGGCATGGATGGCGCCGAAGGCGACGTTGGGGTGGGCGAGGGCCTTCCAGTTGGAGAGCGAGCCGGTGCGGGTTACGCGCAGGGCGTTGTAGGCGGTGCCGCAGATGGCGATCGCGTTGGCCGTCTGCCCAGCGTCCAGTCCGAGGGCCCGGGCGACTCCCGCTGCGGCTGCGTACGCGCCCTGGGTGGAGTGGTCGAAGCCCTTGGCGCGGACCGGGGCGACCTGGCTCAGGCGGAGCTGGACCTGATAGGCGACGGCCAGCGCCGCGAGCATCTCCCTGCCCGAGGAGCCCGCGTACTCGGCAGCCGCCAGAACGGGGGCCAGGTTGTCGCTGGGGTGGCAGGCCTCGCCACGGCCCAGGAAGGTGTCGTTGAAATCCAGGTAGCGGACCGCCGCGCCGTTGTGGAAGGCTGCCCGGTCGGGGCTGGTGCGGCCGCCGCCGATCAGCGCCGAGAGGGGATTGCCGCCGAAGTCGACGCTGTGCTCGCGGATTGCCCGGATGGGCGCTGCCTCGAGGGCGCCGTAGGCGCAGCCGAGAGCGTCCAGCACTCGCTTTTTCAGAGCCTCCTGCGAAGCCGGCGATACCTCCTCCCAGCGAGCTCTGCCGGCGAACCGTGCCAGCTCCTGAACCATCGTCAATCGATTTCTTCCTCCCGCAACACTAAGCTCGCGGCGTTTCCCGGCCTCGGCTCAAGGAAGGACCTCGGTCCCATTGGCGCGCGGTTGGACTGGCAAAGCCATTTGTCGGGGCCCGTTCGCTTGGCTGAAGCACGATACGACGTCGATCCTGGGCCAGAGCAGCCTGCGACAGCACCCCGAGGGCACTCACTGCGGCACTCGGCATCGAGCCCACGATGTTCCCCGGCGGCCACATCGGGTTCGGGGAGGATCCCGATGGGTTCGCCATCCGGCTGCGGGCCGTCCTGCGCGGGAGCTGAACCCTCTCGAATCCCTACCGGACACCCTTCTGACAGAACCTTCGTCGTCAGGACTGCTGCACTCGCCCGATCAGCTATCCGATTTCGAAGAATGTAGGTCCCGGGCGGTACGGTTGCCAGGTGAGCCTGAGATCCACCGGGCAGCTCGAAGGCCTTCGCGTTCTCGAGCTCGGCTCCCTCATAGCGGGTCCCTTCTGCACCCGCCAGCTGGCGGACATGGGCGCCCGCGTGCTGAAGATCGAGCCCCCGGGCACGGGCGACCCCCTTCGGAACTGGAGCGTCCTCACCGAAGAGGGCTCACTCTGGTCTTTTGTCCAGTCCCGCAACAAGGAGTCGATAGCAATCGACCTGCGTTCGCCGATCGGGCAAGGGTTGGTGCGGCGGCTGGCGGAGAGGGTCGACGTTGTAGTTGAGAACTTCCGAGCGGGCCGCCTCGAATCGTGGGGCCTCGCCCCCGACGTCCTCCGGCGGGCGAACCCCCGCCTGGTGATGGTGCGGATCTCCGGCTTTGGCCAGGATGGGCCTTACCGAGACCGCCCCGGCTACGGCAGCACCGGAGAGTCGATGGGGGGCCTGCGCTACGTCACTGGTTTTCCCGACCGGCCACCTCTCAAGATGGGCGTCAGCATTGGTGACGCGATCGCCGCCCTGTATGCGACGATCGGGACGCTCGCCGCACTTCGCCGGCGCGACGCCACAGGCTGCGGTGAGGTGGTCGACGTCGCGCTCTACGAGGCGGTTTTCAGCCTTCTCGAGAGCACTCTCCCCGAGTACGGCCACAGCGGGGTGGTCCGCGAGCGGATGGGAAACGCGCTGCCCGGCGCGGCCCCCTCCAACAGCTACCCGACCGCCGAGGGCAGGTTCATCACCATCGGCGCCAACGGCGAGTCGATCTTCGTCCGCTTCGCCGCCGCCATCGGCATGCCTTACCTGACAAGCGATCCGAGGTTCGTGAACAACCAGGCGCGGCGGGCCAACTCAGAAGCGCTCGACGCGATCATCACCGGTTGGACGATCCAGCACTCGGTGGGAGAGATCTGGGAGCTGCTGAATCGCGCGGAAGTCCCGGCCGCACCTGTCTACAGCATCGCCGACATCGCCCAAGACCCCCAGTTCCTCGCCCGCGAGATGATCCTCGAGACGGCTGGTCCTGAATCGGTGGGCAAGATTCTGATGCCCGGCTTCGTCCCGCGCTACACGGAGGCGCCTAGCCAAGTGCGCTGGCATGGCCCGCGGGTCGGCGAGCACACTGCCGCCGTGCTCGGCTCAGAGCTCGGCCTGTCGACAGAGGAGCTGGACCGCCTCAGTGAGTCGGGGGTGATCGGGCTCGACCGAGCAGGCGCGCCGGCTCCGTGATCCAGCCCGCTGCAGGCGAAGGGGTGTTCAGCGCAGATCCCGGCCCAGGGCTACGCGGTCAGCCGCAAGGAGCGCGATTGCGGCCTCTCTTCAGCTGCCGCCCCGACCTCGGACGAGCGAAGTGGCGTCTGACCGGCTCCGCCGACGGCATCTCTCTCGGGCCGCCCGGCAATGGAGCCGACCCCTGGCGGTGAAGTCCCCGCGCAGAGCATCTCCCCGTTGGACGATCCTGGCCGTGGCACTCGCTGTCCAGACCGCGATCTCAGTGGTGGCGGCGGCGTTGGCTGTGCTGCTCCCCTTCGTCAAGGACGAGTTCCGCCTCACCTACGCCGAGGCAGGTATCGTCGTCAACTTTTCATTCGTCGGCGGCTTTCTCACCATCGCGCTGGCGGGGCTGGTGGTGGACGCGCTCGGCGACCGCTTTGTGCTGGTGCTGGGAGGCCTTCTCGCCGGCGCGGCGGCCATGGCGGCCGCGATCTCCCCCAACTTCTGGGTCTTGCTGGTGGTGCTGGCGGTGATGGGTGTAGGCGTGGCGACGCCAACACCGGCCGGCAGTGTGGCTGTCCGGCGCGCGTTTCCGCTCCGGCTCCGGGGCATGGTCATGAGCATCCGTCAGACAGG
>JALZAW010000563.1 GCA_030948155.1 Candidatus Dormiibacterota bacterium
CCTCTACATCTCCGGCTACTACCTGCTGCTCTTCCTGCAGGGCGTGGCCGGCTACTCCGCTGCGGCGGCTGGTCTGAGCGGTCTGCCAGTCTCGCTCTTCCTGATCTTTCTCTCGCCCCGCATCGGGCGCCTGGCCGGGCGGTTCGGACCGCGACCGTTCCTCGTGGCCGGCCCGCTGTTGATGGCGGCCGGGACTGCCTGGCTGGCGCGCATCCCGCAGCACACCTCCGCCTGGCGGTTGGACCTGGCTCAGCCGACGAGCCTGATACCTCCGCTGGCATACGCCACCGACGTGCTGCCCGAGGTGCTGGCGTTCGGCCTCGGCGTCAGCCTGCTCGTCGCGCCGCTCACTTCGGCGCTGATGAACTCGGTACCAGAGGCAAATGTGGGCCTTGCCTCGGCGTTCAACAACGCCATCTCGCGGATCGGCCCCCAGCTGGCCGGGGCAGCTGTGTTCGTCGCCGTCACAGCTCTCTTTTTCGCTCGCCTCGGAGCCCGGCCGCCGGGAGTCAGTCCCCTCAACCGGCCGCTGGATGCCCACTGGCTGGCGCCTGCCTTGGCGGCATCGACGGACGCCTTTCACCTGGCGATGCTCTTCTGCAGCGGACTGCTCGTCGCCGGCGCCTTGATCAGCCTGGCGCTGGCCGGCCGGATTGCCAAGCCGTCTGACCCCGCTGCCGGATAGTACTGCGTCAGAAACAGGTGACGCCTCCCTAGGATTCTCGGGTGGCTGAGGTAGCTCCCGGACAGGACGAGGCGCTGCTCGCCGGCACCCAGACGATCGACGCGCGAACGCTCTGGACGCTCTTGGCAGGCAATTCGCTGGTGCTCATCGGCACCGGCTTCTTCCTGCCCATCCTGCCTTTGGTGCTCCGTCACCGCGGCAGCACAAGTCTCCTGGTGGGCCTGGTCTTTGCCGCCGGCCTGGCGGGCCGGGCGCTCGCTCAATATCCCGCCGGCGCGCTTTCCGACCACGTGGGCCGCCGCCCCGTGATGGTGGTCGCGATGCTGCTCTACGCTGCGCTGTTCCCGCTCTACATTCTGCCCCTGCCGCCCGAGACGCTGATCGCCGTGCGCTTCGTGCAAGCTGTCTTTGGCGGCGCCTACGCTCCCAGCGCGGCGGCCATGATCGGCGACCTGACAGGGCCACAGCGGCGGGCCAGGGCCTTCAGCCGGCTCCGCGCTTCCGACATGACAGGACTTCTGCTTGGCCCTCTGCTGGGCGGGCTGGTGGCGGGCTTCCGGCTCGACGGCGTTTTCATCGGGGCCATGTTGATCTCGCTGGCTGCGGCGGTCCTGCTTTTCTTCCTGCCTTCGGTGGCGCCGCGGCGCGAGGTGGCTGCCCAGGAGACCGAGGCGGTGGGTCCGCTCGCGACCCTCTGGCTCATCCTGCCGGTCGCCATGCTGGGGATGGCGGCGTTCTGGATGTTCGGCGTCTACGACACGATCTGGAGCCTGTATCTGACCAGCCGGGGCGCGAACACCTTTGTGGTGGGGCTCTCTTTCGCCACCTACGCGCTGCCGATAGTCGTCTTTGCGGGCCTGGGCAACTGGAGCGACAGGTTGGGCCATGTCAGGGCGGGTCTGCTCTCAGTCTTCACCTATGGCCTGCTGGCCGGCCTCTACCCCTTCGTCAGCAGCGTGCCGGCGCTGGTGCTCATCGGTTTGGCGGAGGGTACCCTCACCGCCGCCGGAAACCCGGCAATCAGCGCCGAGGTGAGCCGGCTGGCGCCACCGGGCGCGCAGGGTAGGACTCAGGGCGTCTATCAGACTGCCATCACCGCCGCCCAGGTGGCTGGATCCCTGGGAGCCGGCGGGCTCTATGTAATCGGGCCGGCGCCGGCTTTCCTCAGCGGCACAGCCGTATGCCTCTTGGGCGCCCTCGGCAGCATCCTGCTGCGCCGGGCCCGTCGGGCGACTGGCGCATGAGCGAAGGAACAGCTCATCGCTCAGAGCGGCACATAGGCATTTCCTATTCCGGCTCTGGCTCGCTTCTCGTGGTGGAACTCGGCGTCGCGCGAGCCTTCATCCGGCGCGGCATCATACCGGCGCGCATCGCCGGCGTTTCATCGGGCGCCATCACGGCAGTCGCACATGCACTGGATCCCGTGCAGGGCAGGGGCTTGGAGGCGGCGGCGCGGCTGCTGGGGGGCATCAGCAACCGAACGTTCGGGCTGACCTGGTGGCAGGTGGCACTGCGACTGGCTTTCGGGCCCCGCACCAGTCTCGGTGACAATCAGCCGATCAAGGCGCTGGTGCTGGGGGAG
>JALZAW010000564.1 GCA_030948155.1 Candidatus Dormiibacterota bacterium
AGCTGCAGCTGCTGCCGGCTGCGAAGCTGCTCAGGCTGAGCGGTCACTTCGCCGGGGGCACTGTCCTGCACTGGACCGGCGGCGAGCGGGACGGCACCCTGCTCAGCGGGGACGTCGTCCAGGTTGTGCCCGACCGCCGCTGGGTGAGCTTCATGCGCAGCTATCCCAACCTGATCCCCCTATCCGCTGCAGCTGTGCAGCAGATAACCGATCGGCTGCAGCCGTTCCAATTCGACCGGATCTATGGCGCCTGGTACGAGCGTGTTGTGACCTGCGGGGGCAAGGAGGCCGTCCGCCGTTCGGCCGAGCGCTACCTGGCGGCTCTCCGAGGCGTCCACGCCGGCGACTGAAAGCCCCGGTCGGCGGCCCAAAGGCTGATCGAACCTTCATCCGGCCGGCCGGGACCTCGTCAAGGGCCACCTAGCTGGCTTCCGGTGACCAAACAGCTCCCGGCTCCTGGGGAGGTGAAGCGTGGCAGTGGGTTGACCGGAAGCGGAGCCCGGCCCCTCCTCGGCCCTAACATCAGTTACTCAATGGCCGCAGAAGATCGGCGGCTCGCGGTGTCCGGTCCTTTCCGGCGCAAGCCGATTGGGACCGAGGAAGAAGACCAGGGCGGTCTGCAGCGCAGCATCGGTCTCTGGCAGCTGACAGCCATTGGGTTGGGCGCCATCATCGGCGCCGGCATTTTCACCCTGGCCGGCGGCGTCGCGAAGACAGTTGCGGGACCCGGCGTGACCATCTCCTTCCTGCTGGCCGGCGTGGCCAGCGCCTGCGCCGCCCTGAGCTATGCCGAGTTCGGCGGGCTCATCCCGAAAGCGGGCTCTGCCTACACCTACGGCTACGCCGTGCTCGGTGAGGTTGTCGGCTGGTTCATCGGCTGGGACCTGCTGCTGGAGTACACAGCGATCGTGGGAGTCGTCGCCATAGCAGTGTCGGGATATCTAACCTTCCTGCTCCAGAATTTCGGGCTCCAGTTGCCGGCCTGGATGCTTGGCGCTCCTGGCACCGGTTCCGGCCACATCGTCGACCTCGCGGCGGTGCTTCTCTGCCTGCTCGTTGCCTTCCTGCTCAACCGCGGCATTCGCTCCTCCGCCCGGATCGAAACGGCTCTGGTCTTTGTGAAGATCGCGATAGTGGTCGCCGTCATAGTGGTAGGCGCCTTCTACATCAGGACCGGCAACTTCCAGCCGTATCTCCCCTTCGGCTTCGGTGGAGCCGTGACGGGCGCGGCAACTGTGTTCTTCGCCGTCTTCGGCTATGACGCGATGAGCACAGCGGCCGAGGAGTCCAAGGATGCCCAGCGCATTCTGCCCAAGGCGATCATCCTCTCCCTGGCAATCGCGATGGTGCTCTACTTGCTGGCCGCGACCGTCCTGACGGGAATGCAGCCATACGCCAGACTGGACGCGACCAGAGCGTTTTCAGTGGCCTTCCAGAACGTTGGCCAGGGGGCATTCGCGCAGCTCGTCGCCGTCGGCGCCATCATCGGCATCGTCACTGTGCTGTTCTCTTTCACCCTCGGCGCATCGCGTATCTGGTACGCAATCAGTCGTGACGGTCTCCTGCCCGGCTGGTTTGCCAAGACCAACCGCAACGCATCCCCCTACCGACCCACCTGGATCGTCGGCATTGTGGCGGCCGGGATCGCCGGCTTCACGCCCATCCTGCAGGCTGCCGAGCTGACCAACATCGGCATCCTATTGGCGTTCGTGGTCGTGTCTGCTGCCGTGATCGTCCTGCACTACCGATCGCCAGAGCTGCCTCGCACGTTCCGCTGTCCGGCCATGCCCTTCATCCCCCTGCTCGGCATCGCCTTCTCGCTGTGGCTCATCACCAAGCTGCAGCCGGTGACCTGGCTGCGCTTCGTGGTTTGGTTCGCGATAGGACTGGTGATCTACTGGCTCTACGGGTACGCGCACAGCCGGCTGGGCCACGGCGAGGTGGTCGAAACGCCGGGCGCCTGACGAGCGTCGGGGCAGACCCAGCGCCCTGAACCGGCCGAATCTCTAGCCTCCGACAGCCCAGACCGACTGGCGGCCTGCGGGGCGCTGATGCCTGTCTTGCGGGACCCGGCACCGCTCGTCACGCATCCCAGATGCTTTTCTCGCAGTGCCCCCGCGCCTCCCACCCCACGAAGTCTTCGACTTCGCGGGGACCCCCGCTGACACCGCTGGTCTGGAACGCCGGTCCTATCGGAGCCTCCGGCCTGCCAAGATCCGGCCGGTACAGGTCACTAGACTCGCCAGATGGAAGCACCCTACGAT
>JALZAW010000088.1 GCA_030948155.1 Candidatus Dormiibacterota bacterium
TGGGCAGTCCGCCGTTCGGCCTCACCGCTGAGTGGAAAGCTGAACGCGATCACGGCAGCAAAGGCCTGCTCGGCGGCCGCGAGCGTGGCAACGCGACCACCGAAGGAGACGCCTGCCGCCACCACCTGGGGACCGGCCAGGGCCAGAAAGGCAGGCGCCGCACGCTCCGCCGGTCCAATCGGAAGCTCGAGCGGCTCGGCGGCAAATCCCCGGCGGCGCAGACCAGCCACGTAGGGCTCAACCTGCGCTGCTCGGCCGCGCCAGCCCGGTGCCACATAAATCTTCAGCGCCGCAGCCTGAGCCCTCTCAGGAAGAGATCCAGCTCCTCCCGCTCGATCGCTCGCAGCAGCACCAGTGCCAGCCCGTAGACCGCCGCGCCGACTGGCGCACTGAAAAAGACCGAGCGCCCGGCCAGTGGCACCAAGACCACGCCCATGACCAGCCCTGCCAGGAGAATGCGCCAGGAGAGCCTGACGATCGGCAGCTTCAACCGCCGGCCTACGAAGTACCAGCCGGCAACCGAGAACGCCGCTTCGGTCACCACAGTTGTGGCGCTGGCAGCCAGGTAACCGTAGAGGGGAATCAGGATCAGGTTCAGCCCGATGTTCACAACCACCGCTATGGCTGTCGCCCAGGCGAAGAGGTCCTGCCTGTCAATGGCGTAGAGCATCGCTGTGAAGCAGGAGTTGGCGAAGAGGAAGACTATGGCCAGGGCCAGTATCCGGAGCGAGGGCTCCGACTCGGGAAAGAGCCGGAAAAGGCGGCCGATGGGATGGGCCAGAAGCAGTGTGCCGACGGACAGGGGCCAACCCAGGAGGACGAGGATTTTGAAGAATCGCTCATAGGCCAGGGCCAGCCGAGAGCCTGGCTCTTGGTGGTAGACGCCCAGCAGCGGGTAGACGACTGCCTGGACTGCCAGGGGCACGAACTGGAGAGCCTCGAACGGCTTGTAGGCCAGCTGGTACCAGCCCACCTCCTGATACGCGCGAAAGTGCTGCAGGATAGGCACGTCGGCCCGGAAGTAGAGGTTGGTCAGAAAGGAGCCCAGGGCGAAGGGAAAGGCCAGCTTCAGCCACGTGCGCAGAAGCTGCGCATCCACTCCTGCCGAGCCCTTGGCGAGCCCGGCCAGGCGGATGACCAGCAGGCTGTAGACACAGGTGAAGCCATAGCTGGCCGCGTAGGCCCACACGAAGTAAGCAATGCCCTGCCCGAAGCGAGCGCCAAGGAAGATGCCGCCTGCCTGGATCACAGTTTCGGCCAGGATGGCAACGGCTTCGAACTCCAATCGACCCTCGGCGTAGAACGTGTTGCGGATCAGGGTGGCGTAGGTGGTCAGCGCCAGGAGCAGGGCTCCGGGCAGGAACAGGCCCCCCAGCCTCGCTGAGAGGAGCGCAGCCCCGAACAGAGCCGTAGCAGCTGCAACCAAGGGCAGCTTGCCCACCAGCAGGGTGCCCAGGTAGGTCGGCAGCCGCCCGGGCGCCCGCGCGGCCTCCCGGGTGTAGAGAGAGCTCAGCCCGAAGTCAGCCACCACACTGACGAGCGCGCTGTAGGCGATGAGGGTGGCGTACTGGCCGTAACGTTCGGCGCCCAGGTGTGAGGCCAGCTTCAGCACCACCACGAGCGCCACCAGTCGGGAGACCACCCGGACAGCCAAAATCAGGCTCGCGTTGAGAACCGTGCGGGAGCCCAGCCGGCCAGCTTGCTCGCTCAATTCGCCAGTATCGTATGCGGATGCCCGTCCCCCGTTGGGCGATCCTCGCCCTCGCTTCGCTCGTCTGCTGGGCCGGCGCGGCGAGTGTCGGCTACCACCAATATCAGCGCCTGCAGGCCGAGAAGTCCCCGGCGCCGCCGCAGACGCAGGCAGTGGTGAACGGTCCGCTCAGCGCGGCGCCCACGGCCACCGCGCCGCCGACCGGGGCGCCAAGCGCGACCCCGACGCCTGCCCCGACGCCCACGCCGGTGCCTGTCTCGCTCCAGATCCAGGGAGTTCCCTTCACCATCCAGGCGCCCTTCCAGAAATGGGACGCGGCCCACGAGGAGTACTGCGAGGCGGCCACCGTTCTGATGGTCGGCCAGTACTTCGAGGGGGATCACCGCAGCCTCATCCCGCCCGCCGAGGCTGACTCGACGATGGCCAAGTTCGTCGCCTGGGAACGGGCGAGCTATCGCAGCCTGGACCTGCGCCTGGACCAGATCGCCCAGGTGGGAGCGCAGTTCTATAAGGTGCAGGGCAGTGTGGTCCCGCTGGACCTGGACCAGCTGAAGCAGCACCTCGCGGCCGGCCGCCCAGTGATCATCCCCGTCATGACCTGGGGCGGCCCGGGGGGCACGAAGATCTATCCCACCTACGGCGGAAAGAGCGTCTACCACGTGATTGTGGTGATCGGCTACGACTCCGCCCAGGACCTGCTCTACACCAACGATCCCGGCTTGAAGGAAGGGCGGGGCCTGGCCTACAAGTGGGCGGTGCTCTCCTCGGCCATAGACGCCCAGACGTCCAGCCCCGCAACCACCGTCCGCCAGGGCCGCGTCATGCTCGTCTTCCAGCCGAAGTAGGTCGCCGGAGAGCAGCGCTCTGAAACCGGTCAGAGTCTGGCTCCGGCCAGGAGGGACAGAGAAGGGGCGCCCCGCCGTCCACAGCGAAGCGCCCGATGTCGGCTCTGCCGGCTACTTTACCTCGACGGTGGCTCCCGCCTCGCGCAGCCGGCTGGCCGCCTTGTCGGCGTCCTCCTTGCTGACGCCTTCGAGGACGTTCTTGGGCGCCGCGTCGACCAGGTCCTTCGCCTCCTTCAGACCCAGCTGACTCAACTCGCGGACAGCCTTGATCACGTTGATCTTGCTCTCGCCGATGCCACTGAGCAGAACTGTGAACTCGGTCTGCTCCTCAGCTGCGGGCTCAGGCGCTCCAGCTGCGGGAGCCGCCGCGCCGGCCGCTGGGGCCGCCACAGCTGCTGCCGCCTTGATGCCGAACTCGTCCTCGATCGCCTTGACTGCCTCGACCACGTCGAGCACGCTCCATTCCTTGAGCGCCTCGATGAAGTCCTTGGGGGTTACCTTGGTCGCCATGGATCCTCCTAAAATTTCCAGAGAACTTCGCTACGCCGCGGTTGCGGCTTCGCTTTCCAACTTCGTTCGATAGGCTTCGAGCAGTCCCAGCAGGGTCTGCACCGGCGCCTGGATTGTGCCGACCAGCTGCGCGATAGGGCTCTGCAGGGTGCCCAACAGCTGCGCCAGCAAAGCCTCCCGCGAGGGAAGGTCTGCCGTCCGCCTGACCTGGTCTGCGGCCATCAGCCGACCTTCCATGAGACCGCCGATCACTTCTAGCGGCAATCGCGTCTGTCGCGTGTACTCGGCCAAGAGCTTGGCGGGGGCGCTCAACTCGCCGTAGCCAAACGCGATGGCGACGGGTCCGATCAGCATTTGATCGATCTCCCCCGAGCCTTGGCCCGCCGCCCGCGCCGCGCGCCGGGCCAAGGTGTTCTTGACCACCCTGTATTCGACGTTCTGGGCCCGGAGGCGGCTGCGTAGATCGTGCAGCTGGGCCACAGTCAGGCCGCGATAGTGGGTGATGACAGCGGCATGCGCCGACTGAAGCTTTTCGGTCAGCTCCTGGACCTGCTCGGTTTTCCTTGCCGTGGGTGCCATAAGAAATCCTCCGGGCTCGTTAGACAGGCACGGAGGCTCAACTGACAAACCTCACTCGGTGCCTCGGCAGGGTGATTAAGGCTGGGAAGCCCCCTGCTGTCTGTGGCGATTTTCATTGTACAGCCCGGCCGGCGGCTCGGTCCTAAGCCGTGGTGAGTTTGGCGGCTTCCCGCACGTCGATGGGCACGGAGGGACCCATGGTGGTGGTCAAGTGAACAGTGCGGAAGTACTGGCCCTTGGCGGCGGACGGCTTGGCCCGCACCAGGGCGTCCACCACCGCCGAGAGATTTTCGCCCAGCGACTGCTCGCTGAAGGACACCTTGCCAATCGCAACGTGGACGATGCCAAACTTGTCAGTGCGGTACTCGACCCGACCGCCCTTCACCTCTTTCACGGCGCGACCGACGTCGAACGTGACGGTGCCTGACTTGGGGTTTGGCATGAGCCCGCGCGGCCCCAAGATTTTCCCCAGCGGGCCGACCTTGCTCATCATGTCAGGCGTCGCGATGGCAACGTCGAACTCGGTCCAGCCATCCTTCACCCTCGCGATGAGGTCATCCCCACCGACGATGTCGGCGCCGGCGTCCTGCGCTTCCTTCGCCTTGTCGCCGCCAACGAAACACGCGACGCGCACTGGCTTGCCGGTGCCGTTCGGCAGCGAAACCGCTCCCCTGACCATCTGCTCGGCGTGGCGGGGGTCGACCCCCAGCCGGATGTGGGCTTCCACAGTCGCGTCGAAGCGGGCGGTGGAAGTGTCCCTGACTACCTGAACAGCCTTGATGGGGGCCAGCCCTTCCTCCCTGCCGGCAAGGGCCTCTTCAACCCGCTTTCGGGCCTCCGCGTACTTCTTCCCGTGCTTGTTAGCCAACTACTTCCAAACCCATGGATCGGGCAGTGCCCTCGATGATCTTCACAGCCTGATCGATACCGTGAGCGTTCAGGTCCTTGGCCTTCGCCTCGGCGATGGTACGCAGCTGCTCCCTGGTCACGGCACCAACCTTCTCCTTCTTCTGCCGGGCGGACCCCTTCTCGACTTGGGCAGCCTTCTTCAACATCTGGACAGTCGGCGAGGTCTTGAGCACGAAGACGAAGCTCCTGTCCTCGAAGATGGTGATCTCCGCCGGGACCACTTCGCCCGCTTGAGCGGCTGTGCGCTCGTTGTAGGCCTTGGTGAACTCCATGATGTTGACGCCGTGCGGGCCCAGGGCGGTTCCCACCGGCGGCGCCGGCGTTGCCTTCCCGGCGGGCAGCTCGATCTTGACGATCGTGCGAATCTTCTTCTTGGCCATCTAACTCCTCAGTGAACCTTCTCAACCTGGAGCAGGTCCAGCTCGACAGGGGTCTCCCGGCCGAACATGCTGACCAGCACCTTGAGCTTGCCCTTCTCAGGGTTGATCTCGTCGACCTTGCCCATGAAGTCGGCGAACGGCCCATCGGCGACGCGCACGCTCTCGCCCACCTGGAACTCCACCCGGATCTGGGGTTCGGTCTTGACCTGCTTCAAGATCGACTTCAGCTCCGACTCCTCCAGCGGTACCGCCTGGTTGGCCGAGCCGACGAAGTTGGTCACCCCCGGCGTGTTGCGCACGACGTACCAGGACTCGTCAGTCATCACCATCTTGACCAGGATGTAGCCGGGGTAGATCCGGCGCTGAACGTGGCGCCGTTTGCCATCCTTGATCTCGATCTCGTCCTCCATGGGGACGAAGACCTCATGGATCAGGTCGTGCATATCCATCGACTCGATCCTCTTCTCAAGGTTCTTCTTGACCTTCTCCTCATGGCCCGAGTACGCGTGGACGACATACCAGCGGGGGTCGGAGGTGGTGATCTTGGTTTGCTGTGCCATGTGTAGTGATTCCTATCCGCCAAAGATCTTGGGCAGCGAGATGCCGCCGCCCTGGCCCGAAAAGGCACCGTAGATGAATCGCTTGGTCAGCTCCTGGAGGCCGGCGTCCACCACCGTGATGAACAGCGCGATGACGGCCGTGGTGATCACCACGATAACCGTGTAGCGGTACAGCTCGGCAGGGGTGGGCCAGACCACCTTGCGGAGCTCGTCATACGTTTCCCGCAGGAAGCCGGCAACGCCGCCTCGAGGTTGGGCGCCGGGCCGGCGCCGGGCGGAGACCGCCATGGCTATTTGGTTTCCCTATGCGAGGTGTGCTTGCGGCACCACCGGCAGTACTTCTGAAGCTCCAGGCGGTCAGGGTCGTTCTTCTTGTTCTTGACAGTCGTGTAGTTACGGCGCTTGCAATCGCCGCACTGGAGAGTGATGATTGATTCCACTTCTTTCTGCTTGGTCCCGACTTTCAGCCCGCACGGGACTCTAGACCGGCTGGGCGTGAAGAAAAAAGCCTAGGGGTTCCTAGGCGGGCTTCATAGTACCAGATCCCTCCCGAGCAAAACCCGTGCTGGACCTGACGCTGGCAGTGAGGCGGGTGACGGTCCGCGAGGCTGGGCTGAGGTGAGTGTCAGCGAAGGTGGGACTGCTGCGGCCCAACCTCCTACGACCAGCTCAATGTGGCGCTCGCCCCCTCGCCATGAAGGCGAGGCTCTGGCGAGCGGGGCGCCAGACAGGCGCGGGTGCCCCTCATAGGAAGCCAGATGGGGGGCACGTCAAGCGCTCCTCGAAGGCATCCTCGAAGCGCAGCTCTTTGTCGCGCCTAACATGAGCCGCCGTATGGCTCAGGACAACTCCCTGGTGGTGCTCCACGGCGACCAGACAGGTGAGGAGCTGCTGCTTCAGTCCCTCCGGGTGCTGGACGCGAGCGTGACCGGCTTGGAGCTGGTCCTACGGCACTACGATCTCGCCCTTAGAGTGCGGCGCGAGACCGGCAACGAAGTGGTGCACGAGGCCGCCGGGGCGATGCGCAAAGCCGGCTTCGGGCTCAAGGCTGCCACCATCACCCCTGAGGCCACCGGCGACGTCGGCAGTCCCAATGCCATCCTGCGCAAGGAGGTCGACGGCAGCATCATAGTGCGCACCGGACGTCGCATCCCTGGCGTCAGGCCTCCAGTTGCCGTCTTTTCACCCATCTCAGTCATTCGCATGGCCGTCGACGACGCTTACGGGGCCCAGGAGTGGCGCGAAGGTGAGCAGCTGGACGAGTGGGCCTACCGCACCGAGAAGGTAAGCCGGCGCACCTGCCGGTTCGTCGCCGAGTACTCCTTCCGCCATGCTCGGCGTCTCGGCGCTCAGGTCTTCGGCGGCCCCAAGTGGACAGTCAGCCCCATTTACGAAGGGATGCTCAAAGAAGAGATGGATCGAGCGGCGGCGCAGAACCCGGATGTCAGCTATAAGCCTCTCTTGATTGACGCAACCTATGCGCTGCTGCTCGCAACCACGGGGGAGGCGCTGGTGGTCCCGGCCCTGAACCGGGACGGAGACAACTTGAGCGACCTCGTCATGCAGATGTTCGGCTCCATCGCCGGCGCGGAATCCATCCTGCTGGCGTTCGACGAGCAGGGTGAGATCAAGACAGCCATGAGCGAGGCCCCCCATGGGACGGCACCGGCCCTGGAGGGCAAGGACGTCGCCAACCCCATGGCGATGATCCTGGCGGCCGCCGCGGTGCTTCACTACATGCCCGGCAGCCAGGCCCACGCCGCTTCCCGAGCGATCTATGAAGCCACCCTGGAAGCCGTCTCGGACGGCATCAAGACGGCGGATCTGGGCGGTCACGCAGGCACCATCGAATTCACTGACGAGGTCGTACGGCGGGTGCGGACCAAGGTCGACGTCTGGCGAGCGCTCGCGGACATATCCAGCTGAAGTGGCCAAGCCCGGCTCGAGAACGAGAAACGGTGACCGACGGGCTGTCTTTCCCTGATACTGGAGGCGCATGCTAGCGTCCCGCGCCAGAGATTCGTTGGCATCTTGCGGCAGGACGCTGAACGGCTTCCGCGTGCCCGCTCGCCTGGCAGGCAGTGACTTCTGGCGCCGGACCACACTAATCCAACTGCTGGGTACGCGGCGGCCCGGCCTGCTCTCGCTCTCCCGCCGCCGGACGCTCATCCTCATCTACATGGGCGCCCTCGTCCCCGCACTGGCGGTCGCCCTGGGCCAGCCGGTTTGGTCGAGGGTCGATGAGGCGCAGCACTACGACCTGATCGCCCAGTACGCCCACGGCAGCTACGCACTCTCCGATCAAACTCGGATCCGGCCGGAAACGCTGGGCATCATGCACCAGACTGGCGTCTACCGCTGGGCCGCCAAGGGCACCGATCCCGCTCCCGCTGTGACCGACCCCAACGACTTCGAGCAGATGCCGGCCGGCCTCAACTGGAACCAGCGGAAAGTCTGGACCCGGCGCCATTTGTGGTCCTTCTCCTACGAGTCCATGCAGCCGCCGCTGTACTACCTGGGCATGGTTCCGTTCTGGTCGGCGGGCGACCTGCTGGGCGGTCCTCTGGGCGCTGTCTACGCCGTGCGCATCGCGAATGCCCTGCTGATGGCGTTTCTCGCGCCGCTGGCCTGGGTGTTGGCGCTGCGTCTGCTGCCGGGCCGGCACCCGGTGGCAGCCATCGCGGCAGCAACCACAGTGGCACCCGGAATCGTCCTGAACACCACACAGGTCACCAACGACGTGGCCGCCGCGGTCCTGGGCGGGATCGTCAGCCTGCAGTCGGTGCGTGGCTTCCAGGAGGGATTCAGCCGCCGGTCAGCCTGGCTTCTGGGTGTCCTGCTGGGCGCAGCCATGATGAGCAAGCTCACAGCAGGCGGTGCAGTGTTCATGGTGGGTGCCGCCCTTTTGGCGCCTGTCCTTCAGCGCGGTGTTCCCTGGCGGGAGCAGCTGGGGCACCTGGGCCGCGTGGCTGGTGGCTCCGTCGCCGTCATGGCGCCTTGGCTGGCGGCCAACCTCCTGCTCTATCGTCGCCTGCTGCCGCCGTCCCAGCT
>JALZAW010000565.1 GCA_030948155.1 Candidatus Dormiibacterota bacterium
GCCGCCTTGACAGTGGGGGCGTTCACGGCTGACACTTCTCAGCAAATTGTGCGTCTAGGCGAAGCCCAACCTGGGCCGCCCTGGTGACTGAATGACCCATTCTCCCGGCGCCAACTGCAAGCCCCTACGAACTAGCTCATCCTTGCTGTCATCGCTGAGCACCACCACCGGCAAGTACCGAGTCTCCTTGGTTGTACGGATCAAGTGCAGGATCTCAGAGCCGTCCAGCACAGAAGGCCGGACGTCCAAGAAGACCAAATCGGGCAGGCTCTGCGCCAAGGCGGCCATCGCCGCCGCGCGGCCGCAAGCTACTCTGACAACATAGCCATCCAGCTCGAGTTTCAACTTGTATCTCTCAGCGACGCCAGGGTCACCCTCCACTAGAAGAAGCTGCAATTCAGAGGTCCAGCTGGTCGCGCTGCTCTCATGCGGGCCGGTCTTACTAGTTGCCATGCGGTGGCGGCCAACTGCTGTGTCATCGGGAGCGGCAAGCCGGCCGACGGGGGCGTGCGGCAGCTCCCCAGCTGCAACAACGCTCTGACCGAGTAGGACCACCTTGGTTTTACCCCTGGCTCTCACCTCAACCTCCTCGGCGCCCCCCCATGAACCCAGGCTCTTGACGATGCGCAGGGTGGGCTCTGACCAAGAACCGTAAGTCTGAAGAGGTGAAGATTCCGTGAAGCCGCTATCAGGGCCTGCTCGCTGGCTGCCGCTCCAGAAGTACACCTACGGCGCCTTCGAATGGCCCCCCCCACGGTCGAAGTCCCCTCATGGTCCTCCCGGTCGACGTGGCTTTCTATCGGCTGGGCTGTGGCAGCCAGACGACCGCCAAGGCACGATCCGCAAGCCGCTCCAGGCTGGCGGCGAGGGGCCGCAGCCAAGTGAGCACCAGGGCGCTGGCGAGCAGGCCGACCAGCGCTCCTGCAGCGACATCCCCTGGATAGTGATCCCCGACATAGACCCGGGCGTAGCTCATGAGGGCCGCGAAGGCGAGGGCGACGGCCCCGAGCCTGTGATGGAAACTGATCAGTACCAGACCGATGGCGAAGGCAGCGGCGGCGTGGTCGCTGGGGAAGGAGGCATCTTTGCTGTGGCCGAGGAGCAGGTGGACGGTACTGGGATGGACGGCGAAGGGTCTAGGCCGAGCCCAGAGGTGGCTGATGACCTGGTTGGCCAGCAGCGCGCCGGCCGCCGCCATGATGGCCATGATGGCTCCCAGGCGGTCCTGCCGGCGGTTGCGTAGCCATCCCAGCAGGAACCAGATCACGACCACCGCTGCGAAGGCCGGCTCGGCCCAACTCGCCGCCGCCACCATCAGGGTGTCCCAGAACGGGTGGCTGCCGGCAGGCCCGTTGATCAGCTGCTCCAGTTGATAGTCCAGGTGAACCTCATTCGGCGAGTCCGGCGCCTTGCCTACACCGCCGGCGTCGGTCCTGGTTCCACTGTATACGTCGCCGGAGCGGGCCCGGTGGGGCTGGCCTGCGCCCACTCCGCTCAGTTCCTGGGCGCCGGTGTGGTGATCGTAGGCGACATGATTCCGGAGCGCCTTGCGCAGGCCCGCAGCTTCGGCTGCGGGTCCGTGGACGTGTCCAAAGGCGACCTAGGCGACCAGATCGAGCAGATCCTTGGGGTACCCGAGGTCGACGCCGCGGTCGACTGCGTCGGCTTCGAGGCGAAAGGCCATGGTGCGGACTCAAGCCACGAGGCGCCCGCCACCGTTCTCAACTCGGTCATGGAGGTCGCTCGAGCTGGCGCCAAAATCGGCATCCCGGGCCTCTACGTGACCGGCGACCCGGACGGCATCGATGAGGATGCCAAGGTGGGCTCCCTGAAGATCCGAATCGGTCTGGGTTGGGCCAAGTCCCACGTCTTCACCACCGGTCAGTGCCCTGTTATGCGCTACCACCGGGGGCTGATGGGCGCGATCCTTAACGACCGAGTACAGATCGCGAAGGCGGTCAACGCCACAGTGATATCACTCGACGAGGCTCCCCAGGGTTATAAGGACTTCGACAAAGGGGCCTCCAAGAAATTCGTGCTCAACCCGCATGGGCTGATTAAGCAATAGTCATCGCCGAGCATGTAGAGCGGAGGCGCGGGCTGCGAAGGCCGGGGCTGCCATGCCCCGGCCTCCGCGAGCGCTCAATTTGACGCAAGCGTTACTGCTTATCCGGACAAGCCTCCACCTCTCGGTGGCCGAGGTCTGCGTGGTGCCGGGGGCTCTTTTGCTGTGGCGATCGTCCGCAACGCGTTAGAG
>JALZAW010000089.1 GCA_030948155.1 Candidatus Dormiibacterota bacterium
CGATGCTTCCTGGCGGCCCGGCCGGCGCCGACGACGGTGAGACTGCTATCGACGGCCTGGCTGACGGTGAAGCAGCCGCTTGCCGATGCGGCAACAGCCCGCTGAGCTGCTTTTGGCCGGGTGCCGCACAGCCCGCCAAGACGAGCAGGACGACGATTGCGCTGAGAGGCCGGAGGATCGTCATACGCATCGCCGCCTGCCAGGATAGCGGCCGCCGTGTCGTTCACCGGGCACCGACCTTCCCAGCCCGGGACCTGGGCGGCAACGGCTCAGATCCGCCGGCGGCTCAGGCGCTCGCGCAGTGTCGGCAGGAGCCCTGCAGGCAGGAAGAGCATGACCAGGACCATCACGCCGCCGTACGCGGCGTAGCTCAAGATGGCGGGCGCTTGCCTCGGCAGCCCAGGCTGGCTGGCAGCCGCCTGCAGGACCTGCACCAGAAGCACTATGACGGCAGCGCCCAAGACAGCTCCCCAAACCTCGCCCAGGCCCCCGAGCGTCGCCATCACTATGAACTGGATCGAGAGCAGGATCGGAAAGGAGCCAGGCGAGAGATATTCCAGGAAGAACGCGTAGACACCGCCCGCCAGCCCTGCATAGGCGGCGGAGATGGTGAAGACCTTGAGCTTGTCGGCCCCGACGGCCACCCCGGAGGCGGCGGCGCCGATCTCGCTGGTGGCCAGCGCGCGCAGCCCGCGACCCGGCCGCGACCGCACCAGGTTCCTGGTCAGGACGATGACCAGGGCCGCCACCACCCAGCCGACATAGCAGTAGACAAGCGGCGAATTGAGGTCGAGCTCCGAGTCCTGGCCCTGGTTCAGCACCGGCAGCAGTGGCGGTATGCCGCCGAGCCCGATGTCACCCCCTGTGATCCCGCGCGCCTCCGCCAGGATGGTGAGCACTATCAGCTGAAAGGCCAGCGTGGCAAAGGCCAGGTAGTGACCGCGGAGACGCAGCACTGGGACGCCGATCAGGGCTGCCACCATCGCCGCACCCAGCGGCGCCGCCGCGAGCGCCAGCAGCTGGGGCAGCCCGTGCTTGGCGAGCAGGCCGGCGGTGTAGGCACCGAGCGCGTAGAAGGCGGCCTGACCGAGAGAGATCTGCCCGGCGAGCCCCATCAGCAGCGTCAGCCCGACAGTGACGACAACATAGAGCGTGAACAGCACGAACACCGTCCGCTTGCCCGAGTCGAGCAGCAGCGGCAGCAGCAAGGAGATTACTGCCACGCCCGCGGTCAGAAGGGAAGACGGTCTCAGGAAGCTCGATCGCAAAACTGTGGTCACAAGCGGGCCCTCAGTCGGCCTGAGCTCGGCGGCTGGCCTGCCAGACGAGGATGCCCACGATCAGCACCAGTGACACCCCCTTCTGGTAAGAGGCGCGCGAGTAGCCGGCGACCAGGGCCTCGGCCACGCCGATGACGAGACCGCCGGCGAGTGCGGCGCCGGGCCGCTGCAGACCGCCGAAGATCGCCGCCGCGAAGCCGTTCACCGCCAGGTCCACGTCGGAATCGAAGGTCAGCGAGCGCAGCGGCAGGAGCAGCACGCCCGCCAGGCCTCCCAGCAGCCCGCCCAGGGCGAAGGCGGCGATGCCCACCCGCGTCACGTTGATGCCGGCCAGCCTCGCCGCATAGGCGTTGGAGGCGCAGGCTGTGAAGACTTTTCCCAGATAGGTGCGGTTGAAGAACAGCAGCAGCGCGGCGAAGGTGACTCCAGCGCCGATCACTATCAGCAGGTACTGGCGCTGCAGCGTCAGCCCGGCCAGGCTGAACACTCCTGGAAGGCCTTCAAACTGGAGCGGCTGGTCGCCCCACACCGCCACCTCCACCGCATAGAGGAGAAAGCCGAGGCCGATGGTGATGATGAGGGACGCCAGAAGTGGCGTCCCCCGGCGGCCGATGGTGATGACACCGACCATCGCGCCGCTGACGGTCGCCAGCAGAACCGCAAGCAGCTCCGAGACGCCGTGCGGCAGGCCCGCGCGCAGCGCCGAGAAGGTCAGATAGCCGGCCAGGATCGCAAAGCCGCCCTGGGCGAAGTTGACTACGCCTGTGACGCGGTGGATGGTCACAAAGCCCGTCGCTACCAGCGCGAAGGCGCAGCCGGTGGCGATGCCGCTGACCAGGTATTGGAGAAGCGCGCTCACGCCGGGGCGCCCTCGCTGCTGGACCCCGCGGCAGGCACCGGATCCGGCACTCCGCCCAGGTAGGCGGCTTGCACCACGGGGCTCAACGCGAGCTCCTCGGCGGACCCGCTGAGGACTATGCGGCCGGCTTCCAGCACGTAGGCGCGTGAACAGAGCTCCAGAGCCAAGCGGACGTTCTGCTCCACCAGCAGAATCGCAGTCGCCAGTTCCCGGTTGAGCGAGCGCAGGTGCTGGGCGAGAGAGTCCACCACCATTGGCGCTAGGCCGAGCGACAGTTCGTCGATGGCCAGCAGGTCAGGAGTGGACATCAGCGCTCGGCCGACCGCCACCATCTGCTGCTCCCCGCCCGACAGCGTGCCGGCGACGCGACCGCGCAGGTCACGCAGGTGTGGCAGCAGCTCATATACAGCCGCTGGATCGCGCTGCCTGACCGACCAGGCACCGATGCGGAGGTTGTCCTCCACGCTCATGTCGGCAAAGAGCTGCCGGCCCTCCGGGACCTGGGTGACGCGTCCAAAGATCTGGATCCGGCCAATTGCCGGCCGGATCACCCCACTGATGGCGTTCAGCAGAGTGGTTTTGCCAGCGCCATTGGGTCCCACCAGGGCCACCATCTCGCCCCGCGCCACCTGCAGGCTGACGTCCGCCAATGCCACCGCTGCGCCGTAGCGGACTGTCACGCCTCGGACCTCCAGCAGCGTCTCAGCCACCGCTGGCCACGCTCTCGCCATGAGCCTCCCGGCCCAGGTAAGCGGCGATCACTGCCGGGTCCTGGCGGATCTGCGCAGGCTCTCCCTCAGCTATGACGCGGCCGCGATCCATGACGGTTATGCGGTTTGCCAGCCGGGTCACGAAGGCGACGTCGTGCTCGACCAGCAGCATGGTCAGCCCTTCCGCTCGCAACTCCTGGATCAGCCGCACGAGCGCCTCCCTCTCCCCACTCCGGAGACCGCTGGCGGGCTCGTCCAAGAGCAGCAGCGTCGGCTCCGAACAGAGAGCTCGCGCCACCTGCACGGCCCGCTGCTGGCCCAACGGCAGCGTTTGGGCAGGCCTGGGGGACAGGTGCGCCAGGCCCGCCCGGAGGAGGGCCTGTTCGGCGCGCCGGCGGATGAGCGCTTCCTCTCGCCAGTGCCTGGGCAGCCGGAGAGCGGCTTCCAGGAAACCGTGGTGGGTACTGGCATGCGCGCCCACCATGACGTTCTCCAGCACCGTCATGCCGCCAAAAAGGCGCATCGACTGGAAGACGATGGCAATGCCCAGGCGCGCGCGGGCCTCTGCGCTCAACCCGTTCAGGCTCCGCCCCGCCAGCGCCAGCGCGCCGCTGTCAGGTCTCAGCAGTCCTGCGATGAGGTTGAACAGAGTCGACTTGCCAGCGCCGTTGGGCCCTATCACCGCGTGCAGTGTCCCGGGCCCCACTTCCAGAGAGACGCGGCTCACCGCCACCACCCCGCCGAAGCGGCGGGTCAGATCACTGGCGCTCAGCATCCGGAGGCCGCTTGAAGTCGCCGGCGGCCGCTATTTGAGCTTGCTGAACTGCTGGTTGGCGTAGTCGGTGGGGACCAACGCGTTTGCTCTGACCACTCCGATCTCGACATAGTCCACAGTGATCCCTGAGTGGTCGGACTTGCTCATCTTGTAGGTGCCCTGCGGCGTCTGCAGATTGGCCGACTCCAATCCCGCCAGTATCTCCGAAGTCTTCGTGCCCTTGCGCTTCATGGCATCGGCCAGCAGCTGCACTCCGATATAGCCGTCGAATGCGAATTGGGGCGGATAGCCAGGATTGGTTTGAGCGTACTTGTCCGCCAGTTTCTTCGCCAGCTTCTTGGCACTGACGTTGTCGGGCAGCGATTGACCCATCACACCGATCTGAGCAGGCACTATCACACCTTCTGAGGCAGGGCCGGTCGCATTGGCGCCGAAGTACAGCGGGGTGGCCTGCGCATGGCTGAAGACGAGCGGCAGCTTCAAGCCCAGGTTCTTGTAAGCCTTGGTGATGCCCACCGCCGGGCCGCCGGTGACCCAGACCAGCAGCGCCTGCGCCGCGGAGGCCCTGAGTTTCGTGAAGAGGGTTGAAAAGTCCTTCGTGTCGCGGGCGCTGAAGGGCTCGTCGTCAGCGATCGTGATGCCGTTCTTGGCTGCTAACGTCTTGGTCGCCTGATAGCCGCTGGTGGCGAAAGCGTTGTCGCTCGCGTACCAGAGGCCGAGTTTGGTCAGCTTCTGATCCTTCAAATAGCGGACAACACGGTCGGCGGTGACGCTGGCCTTGGCGGGCGTCATGAAGAGGTCCGGGTTGACCGGCTCCACTATGGCATCGGAGGCGGCCAGCGAGACGACGGGCAGCTTCTTCGACTGCAGCGGCCCCTGCTTGATGGCGAGGACCGCATCGGAGAGGACCGGACCGAGTACCGCCGTCACCTTCTCGTCGCTGAACATGTTGAAGGCGATCACGGCTTGAGCTGGATCAGTCCTGTCATCCTGATAGGAGACTTCGAGCTTGCGGCCGTTGATGCCGCCGGAGCCGTTGACCTCATCGATGGCGATATCAATGCCTGTCTTGTTGGCAGTACCCAGCGTCTGGTAGGCGCCCGACAGGGAGGTGATGACGCCCAGCTTGATGGGCGAGGTGTCCTTCGGGGTGGAGGTCTGCCCACCGCTTCCGCCGCAGGCGGCGAGGATGAGAGCCAGAGCGACGCCCAGGATGCGAAAGGTCCCGTATTTCATGCCGCCATCTTGCGGCCTGGAGGTGGGGCCGCGCAACCGACGAGTCGAAGTCCAGCGGCCTGGTCCCATCGCGCAGGTGTGGCTGGTAGCAGGGGCAGCCGGGAAGGAGCAGGTCCGGCTAGGTGGCGATCTCACCCCTGTGCGGGGGGGAACCCTCATCAGGAAACCAGCCCGGGATATGGTTCAGGAACTCGTCGTCCGCCGGGTGCTCCGGGAAGATCTTGTGTGGGTTGAGCAATCCTTTGGGGTCCAGCAGGTCCTTCACTTGGCGCATTAGCGACATGGCCAGCGGACTGTGCTCGAGCTGGGCATAGTCACGCTTCAGCACGCCCAGGCCATGTTCAGCGGAGATCGTCCCGCCCAACTCCAGGGCGTCGCGGAAGATCCGGCCGGCGACTGCGCTGATCACCGGGCGCTGCTCGTCGGTGAAGAGCAGTGACGGATGCAAGTTGCCGTCGCCGGCGTGGCCGACTGTGCAGATGCGTACGCCGCTTTCCTCGGCCAGCCTGTCGATCCTCCGCAGCATCTCGGGGATGTTGCCGATGGGGACTGCCACATCCTCTGAGAGCCGGTTGTAGGGCATCTCCATCAGCAGCTTGCCGAAGTTCCGGCGCGCGTGCCAGAGCCGTTCGCGCTCAGCGTCTGACTGAGCTATGCGGTTGTCCGCGCCGTCCAGCAGCTCCACCATCCCGAAAAGCGCCATCTGCACCTGATCTGAGTCGTGACCGTCCTGCTCGATCACCAGCACCGCCTGGATGTCTGGCGCGAAGGGCGGCTGCAGGACGGCGTGCACGGCGTCGATGGCGTAGCGATCCATGATCTCGAGCGCTGTCGGGAAGTGGCCACCCCCGAGCACTCGGGAGACCGCCGCCCCCGCCTCCGCCAGGCTGCGAAAGCCGACCATGGCCGTTGCCCGGTGTCGCGGGTTGGGGATGAGCTTCACTATCACCTCGGTCACAATGCCGAGCGTTCCCTCGGAGCCTATGAAGAGCTGCTGCAGGCGGTAACCACTGGAGCGCTTGCGGAGTCTGCCGCCCAGCCGCAGGATCTCGCCGCTGGCTAGGACCACTGTGAGGCCCACCACGTAGTCAGCTGTCACGCCGTACTTGACGCAGCGCATGCCGCCGGAATTGCAGGCCACGTTGCCTCCGATCGTCGACATGCTGATGCTGGCTGGATCTGGTGGGTACATCAAGCCCTGTTCGTTGGCCAACTCGTCGATGCGTGCGGTGATGACCCCGGCGCCGGCGACCGCCACAGTGTTGGCGACGTCCAGCTCCAGCTCGTCCAAGCGGTCCAGGCAGACGACCACTCCGCCCGCCAGCGGCACAGGTCCTCCGACCAGGCTCGTGCCCGCACCTCGAGCGACGATCGGCAGATCCCGCTCGGCACACAGTCGCACGACTTGAGCCACCTCTTCGGTGCTGGCGGGATGCACGGCAGCGCTCAGGTCGTGTTGCAGGAAGGTGACGTCGTGCGTGTAGTCCTGCGCCGCCTCACCCGTCTGGACGTGCGCCTCGCCGAGGAGAGCGGCCAGATCGAGAACGAGGCTCTGGTCAGTAACCGCGCACATTGTCAGGCCAGACTCGGAGGCTGACTGGGTAACTCCGGGCAAACTCGGCCACGCTGCCCGACACCCGCTCCATCCGCACTCTGTACTTGGCCAGGTATTCGGGGTGCTGATCACTGGTTGTCTCGGCCTGCGTGAGCTCCGCGCGTCCGGTGAGCACGACGACGTCACCACCCTGCGCGTTGGCATTGAAGTTGAGTGCCACCCGGGGCCTGGAGGCGATGTGCTTCAATCGGGCCGCGTCTGACCGGTTGTAGACGAGCACGCTCTGCCCGTCCCAGAGAAACCAGACGGGGTTCGGCTGCGGCGTGCCGTCCCGGCCAGTGGTGGTGAGCCAGATCACCGGCTCCTCGCGGAGCCGGCGCTGAACGCGCTGACCGAAGTCGCTGTCGAGCTGGAGATCAAAGCCATTCGCCATGTGCCTAGAGCTTAGAGACCCATCCGCCGAGGTCGCACCTTGGACCAGTGGGGCCGGCCGTTCTCTGACCATCGCAGTGTTCCCCCGTGGCACTGGGCCAACCGGTGTCGGGCTGCTGATTGCGCCGGCGTGAGTCGGTGGGGGTCCCGGCTGTTGACACCTCAGCCGCTGCCGCCAGGGTGGATGAATGGGGTGGTGGTGGCGAGCTGGACGAAGCCGAGACGCTGGAGAATCGGTCGGCTGTCCTGGGCGGCGTCAACCTGGAGGTAGCGGAAGCCTCGGGCGGACGCGAGGTTAGCCCGGTGGGCCACCAGCGAGCGGAATGCACCGCGGCGGCGCCACGCCGGCAGCGTGCCGCCGCCCCACAGGCTGGCGAAGTCGGTGCCAGAGTGGAATTCCACCCGCCCGGCGGCGATCGGAGTCTGCCCGGCGCGGGCGATCACTGCCGCGACTGCGCTGGGCTGGCGCCCGAGACCGGCCATTAAGGATCGACCCACAGCAGAGTGATCTCCGCCGAACACCTCGTCATGCACGCGCACGAGTGCGTCGACACCTTGCTGGTCGACGACTGCCAGCAGTTCAACGCCCGGCGGCGGTGACACCTCGAGCTTGAGGTCGGCGATCTCGGCGACGAGCAGGGCCTCGACCGGCTGGGGCGTGAAACCGGCCGCCACCAGCCGCTCAGGTAGGTCGCGGGGCCGGTCGTAGGAGTAGTGCTTCCACTCCCAGGGGCGAGACAGTTCTCCGAACCGGCTGATCTCCGCGGCGATGACAGCATCGGCGTTGGCCTGGTCTAGGTCCGACCAGATCACCGCGGTCCACCCGTCCCCTCGGGACAGGCTTCGAATGACGTTGTCGTCGCGCTCTAGGTGCCGGTCCGGCGCATCAGTCTCCGCCCGCCGGCGCAGCTGCTGGTCGAATGCCGCCAGTGCAGCTTCTCGGTCCATGTAGGTAGTTGACCGCAAGCAGGTCAGCTCTGGCAATCGAGTGCAGGCAACAGTACGCCGACAATGGCGGCTGTGCCGGTGGCCGGTCGCGCGGGTCAGAGGCCGAAGGGGTCATAGGGCAGAAGGTTGGTCAGTGCGCTGGTTATGAGCAGCAGGTTGTCGGTGAGCAGGAAGAGGCCCATGATCGCGAGCACCGTTGCCGAAGTCAGATCGATGAGCCGCCGGTGCCTCCCGAGCGCCCTGACCAGTGACGCGGCCCGCTCGATACCGATGGCGAGCAGCAGGAAGGGTAGGCCCAGACCGAGGCTGTAGGCGATCATCTGGAGCAGCCCGAACGCGCTGGTGCCCTCGTTGATCCCGGAGCTGATCACCGCCCCGAGGGTGGCGCCGATGCAGGGGGTCCAGCCGGCAGCGAAACCGAGACCGAGCAGGAAGGCGCCCAGCGCGCCGCCACGCTCGGGCATCCGGTCCAGGAAGCGGAACTCGCGGTGCAGAAACGGCAGCCGCAGGATCCCCGCCGTCTGCAGCGCCAGCAGGATGACGACAACCCCCGCCACCGGCAGGACGACACCACGAACCGGGGTTAGAACCGCACGCAGGAGATAGAAGGTCGGGATGAACACAAGGCTCACACCGGCGACGAAGGCTGCGCCGCTGGCCACCACGCGGGTGCGCTGCGTGAGAAGCGCTGCCGAACCCCTGCCGTCAGCCTC
>JALZAW010000090.1 GCA_030948155.1 Candidatus Dormiibacterota bacterium
TGGATCACTGGAGCTTGCAACTCTGGTGGCTGCATTTGGCAAGGCACGGAGGGGATCTGGAAGGGGAGGCCTGCCTCCTCTTGCCCAAATCTGGAAGGGGAGGCCTGCCTCCTCTTGCCCCTAATCTGGAAGGGGAGGCCTGCCTCTCTCTTGCCCCTTATCCGGCTTGGGCTGCCACCGTCACCTGGGGCGACTCGATCAGACCGTCGATGAGTCCATATTCGATCGATTCCTCGGGCGACATATAGAAGTCGCGCTCAGTGTCGCGCTCGATCCGCTCCAGCGGCTGACCTGTGTGGTAGGCGATGAGATCGTTCATTTCCGCCTTGATCCGGATGATCTCGCGGGCGTGGATATCCAAATCGGTGGCCTGGCCGGTGATGCCCTGACCGGCGATCAGTGGCTGATGCAGGTGGATGCGGGTCGAAGGAAGGGCAAAGCGCTTGCCCTTCTCCCCGGCCATCAGGAGGACTGTGCCAAAGCTGGCAGCCCGGCCGATGGCGATCGTCGAGATGGGTGGCGAGACGAACTGCATGGTGTCGTAGATGGCGAAGCCGGAGGCCACCGAGCCCCCGGGCGAATTGATGAACATCTGGATCTCCTTCTCGGGATCCTCGGCGGCGAGAAAGATCAGCTGGGCCACTATCAAGTTGGCCATCGTGTCATCGATCTGCCGGCCGACTATGACTATCCTGTCCCGGAGCAGGCGCGAGTAGATGTCGAACGAGCGCTCGCGGTTGCCGCCCTCGTTCTCGATCACCGTCGGCACCCAGGCCAGTGGTTCCATCCCAGTCACTATATTGCTGAAGCCGCGCTCTACAGCCCCCGCCACCTGCTCTGCCCCACCTGGCCGTCACCCGCAGCCCCATTTGGCTGGTCAGGACACTTAGGCTTTGCCCAGTGACAGCCAGCCGGTCGGCGGCCCAGATCCTTTCGGCCAAAGACTTCTTCGCCGCGGTGCAGGTGAAGCTGGCCGGCCGGCTGCCGGCCGACCTTCGGGGCTTCGACTCCCGGCCGGGGCCCCGTCTACTGAGGTTCGATTACGGTCACCGCGAAACGCACTTCGAGGTCTGGCACCACCGAGCCATCGGCAGGCTGGAGGTGGGCCTCCATTTCGAGGGTGACAAGGCCCTGAACGATCGAGCGCGCGAGTTCTTCCGCGCCCACATGGTCCAGGTCAAGGGCACGCTGCCGCGGGCGGAGCTGGAGCCGTGGGACAGGGGCTGGTCACGCCTGTATGAGACGCTGCCGGGCACCGAGCTGAGCGACCAGCTGCTGGACCACGCAACCGACCTTGTCGCCGCCTACATTTGCACGCTGCAGCCACTGCTCGAAAACTTCTGGGAGGCCTGATGCCCCTGTTACGCCCGAACGACGCTCGCGACCTCTTCCCGATCACGCGCCAGTGCCTCTACTTGAACCATGCCGGCAATGCACCGCTCTCGGAGCGGGGTCGGGCGGCGTTGGAGGAGTTGACTCAACAGCTGGCCAGCCGGCCCTACCGCGCCGGCCACAGCCAGGAGCTGGCCGAGGAGGTCCGCTCGACCCTCGCCAGGCTGGTCGGGGCCGAGCCCGACACCCTGGCGCTGGTGAGGAGCACGGCTCACGGTCTCTCGCTGCTCGCGGGCGGGCTGAGCTGGCACGCCGGCGACAACGTGGTCGGAGCCCGCGGGGAGTACCCGGCTAACCTCTATCCCTGGCTCTCCCTCCAGGAGCGAGGGGTCGAGTTCCGTCAGGTCGAGCCCGAGGCTGGCCGGATCACCCCCGAGGCAGTCCTCTCCCTGGTGGATGAGCGCACGCGCGTGGTTGCACTCAGCCATGTCCAGTTCTGGAACGGCTACCGTCTGGACCTGGCCCAGATCGGCGCTGAGCTCGACCGGCGGGGTGTCATCTTCGCCGTAGACGTGATCCAATCGGCTGGTGCGCTGCAGCTGAACCTGGACCGCCTGCCTGTCGACTTCGCCGCCGCGGGCGGCTACAAGTGGCAGCTCGGTCCGATCGGCATGGGCTTCTGTTACTGCCGGCCGGAGCTCGTCCGCAAGCTCACTCCGGTCCTGGTCGGGACCGGCAGCGTGACCAGCCCGTTCGAGTACTTCCAGCCGCGCTACGAGCCGGCTGCCACCGCCCGCCGCTTCGAGGAGTCAGCTCTCTCGCTGCTGGATCTGACCGGGTACCTGGCAGGCCTGCAGATCCTCCTGGAAGCCGGTCCGGCGCAGGTGGAGGAGCGCGTTCTGGGCCTGGCCGCTCGCCTTCGCGAAGGACTGGAGGGTCTCGGCTACGAGCTGGTGGAACCCTGGCCCCGCTCGGCCGAAGAGTGCTCAGGCATAGTCAGCTTTCGGCGGCCCGGGTCGGCTGCCTCAGCAGTGTGGCGCGAGCTGACAGCGGCGGGCATCGTGTCGCGGCTGCACGGCGATCTGGTCAGGCTCTCACCCCATTTCTACAACTTGGAGCAGGAGATGGACAGGGTGCTGGAGGTGCTGGCACCCCTGGAGGTTCGCTGAGTGAAGCTGCAGGCCCTGGAGATGACACCCGAGCTAGATGGCTACCTCAACTCCCTGCTGCCACCGAGCAGCGGGGCGCTGGCGCGGATGGAGAAGGAGCTGGAGGGCAACGATCTGCCTGCCATCGGCCCCGCGGTTGGCCGCTTGCTCGCCTTGCTGCTGCGGATGAACCGCTGCGTCGACGTGCTGGAGCTCGGTACCGCCACCGGGTACAGCGCCCTCTGGCTGGCCAACGGCTGCACCGGCCGGGTAATGAGTTTGGAGTCGGATCCGGAGCGAGCCCGGCTGGCTCGGGCCAACATCGCCGAGGCGGGACTGGCCGACCGGATCGAGGTGGTCGAGGCGGACGCGCTGCAGTACCTGGAGGGCAGGGCGATCGAAGTCGACGCCGTCTTCAACGACCTGCTCAACTCGTTTCCCGACGAGGCGGCGGCGGAGCGCTGCTTCCGGCTCTCCTTCGAGCGCCTGCGTCCGGGCGGACTGCTGCTGGCCGACAACGCCCTCCGCCGGGGGGAGGTGGTGGATCCTCAATCTCGCGGCGCTCGAAACGTCGCGCGCTACAACCAGCTTGTGGCCGACGAGCCGAGTCTGGAGAGCATCATCGTGCCGCTCCGAGACGGCATATCACTGGCACGCAAGGCAGACCTGGCGCTGCCCACCGTCTGACTGCCGGTCGCTGATGAATGTAGCCCGCGCGGTGGGACAGACGCTGGTCCGACTGGGTGTCGAAGAATTCTTTGGTGTGATAGGCAGCGGCAACCTGGTCACCACCAACGCCATGGTGGCGGCGGGGGCCCGCTTCTACAACGCCCGGCACGAGGGAGGCGCAATCACTATGGCTGACGCCTACTCCCGGGTGACCGGGCGGGTGGGTGTCTGCACCGTTCACCACGGCCCCGGCCTGACCAACGCCATGACCGGTCTCACTGAAGCCGTGAAGAGTCGGACGCCACTGCTCCTGCTCACCTCAGATGTCGGCGCCAGAGCTCTCCTCTCCAACTTCAGGATCGAACAGGCGCAGCTGGTTCTCGCGGTGGGAGCCGTGGCGGCGCCGCTCCTCACGCCGGAGACTGCTGTCGCGGACACCCTGCGGGCCTATCGGAGGGCGTTGGCCGAACGCATCCCGGTGGTCCTGATGATGCCGCTGGATCTGCAGCAGGCTGACTGTCCGGAGCCTCCGACGGAGCTCCCGCCAGTAGTAACGCTGCCCCCGTCCCTCCCGGCCCAGCCCGCCTTGAAGGCAGCGGCGTCGGTGCTGGTCGGAGCCCGCCGGCCCCTCGTCATCGCCGGCCGGGGCGCTGTGCTGGCCGGAGCCGGTGACGCCCTGCAGCGCCTGGCCGAGCAGATAGGTGCGCTGCTCGCGACGACCGCGGCGGCCAAGGACTACTTCCAAAACAATCGCTGGTCGCTGGGCATCTCCGGTGGCTTTTCCAGCGACCTGGCGGCGGAGTTGATCACCCAGGCAGACGTGGTTCTGGCGGTCGGCGCGAGCCTCAACATGTGGACCACGCGCCAGGGCAGCCTCCTGAGCGGGCAGGCGAAGGTGATAGCCATCGACAGCGACGCTCGAGCGCTTGGTCAGCACCACCGGGTCGACCTGGCACTGATCGGCGACGCCCGCGCCACCGTCGGCGGGCTCGCCGCTGAGCTGCCGGATCAGGCTTCGCCCGGCTGGCGGAGCGACGAGCTGGCCGAGCGCATCGCGGCGGGTACCTGGCTCAATCAGCGCTATGAAGATGAGAGCACGGCCGAGCGGATCGATCCCCGCACGCTGTCCCTGGCCCTGGGTGGCCTGCTGCCGCGAGAGGTGAACATCGCAACTGACGGCGGCCACTTCTGCGGCAACGCGGCGCTCTACTGGACTGTGCCCGAGCCAGCTGCTTTCGTTTTCACCCAGAACTTTCAAGCGGTTGGGATTGGACTCGCCACAGGCATCGGCGCGGGCATCGGCCGGCCCGACAGGCTCACAGTCACTGCCCTCGGTGACGGCGGCGCGCTGATGGGCATCTCGGAGCTGGAGACCGTCGCGCGCTTGCGGTTGAACATGCTGATAGTCGTCTTCAACGACGCCGCCTTCGGCGCCGAGGTCCACCACTTCCAACCGCTGGGCGAGGACCTGAGCCTCGTTCGCTTCGAGGAGACCGACTTCGTGCGCTTGGCCCGGGCGGCCGGCCTGGACGGAGTGACAGTCCGCCGCCCCGACGACCTGGCTCAGGTGAAGGATTGGCTGGCCGGGAGCCGGGAGAAGTCTCTTTTGGTCGATGCGAAAGTGGTTCCCACAGTTGTGGCGCCATGGCTGGAGGAGGCGTTCAAGGGTCACTGACGGCTGACAGCTTCGGTCAGTTGGTGGTTGCCTCGCGACGAGGGCGCTGCTTGTGCCACCATGTCGGTCATGGGCCGCGGGCCTACTCGCCGTATCAGCCGGCTCGTGGCGTCCGGCGTGATCTCCGAAGTGCTCCTCCGCGCCGCCGAGCACGAGGCTGACCTGCTGGCGCACCCCTACATCAGCCTTGACCACGCCCAACTGGCTCGCCTCCGGCTGGGTGGCTCCAGGGCCGAATATGACTCGTTTCGCGCGACCCTGACGGCCGGTGTCCCGCTCCGCTGGTGGCGACCTCTCGGTCCCCACTCAGCGCTTCGCCGGCGAGGACGTGAGGAGACTGAGCTCGCCCGCCTCGCCGCAGAGCGAGCCGATCGCGGCCACGGCAGCGACCGCTTGTGACCCGGTACCTACGGCTGCGCTGGGCGCGCGTCCGACTGCTCCCGCGCGGTGGTCAGGGACGGGCGTCGGGGCCTTCGATCCAGACAGCGCCGGAGCTGGCGAACTCCTTCTTCCAGACCGGCACCGACTCCTTCAGCCTGTCGATGCCCCAGTGGCAGGCCTCGATGGCTTCGCCCCGGTGGGGACAGGCCACTGCCACGACCACCGACGCTTCGCCGATATCGAGCTTGCCGATCCGGTGCGCCATCGCGACTCGAGCAGCCGGCCAGCGGCGCCCGATTTCGGCCGCCAGCTCAGTCATCTTGGCCTCGGCCATGCCGGTGTAGGCCTCGTACTCCAGGTGGGTGACGCTCTCACCACGAGCGCTGTCGCGGACGATGCCTGTGAAAGTGCAGATCGCGCCCGCGCCGGGGTGCGCCACAGCAGCTTCGAGCCGGCGAGCGTCCAGCACTTCCGTGGTCAGCTCGATCAAGGCCACCGGCCCGGCGCCGCCGCTCACCGGCGGGATGAAGGCAATCTCGTCACCGTCGGCGACCTCATCCTCCCAGCCCGCATAGTTCTGATTGCGGGCAGGCCGGATCAGGTTCGGGTCCGCTTCCAGGCCCGGATGCCGCTGCCGCAACGCCTGATAGAGGTCGGCGATGCTGCCGCCGCCAGGCAGCTCCTCGGAGGCCACACCAGCCTGCTCGCGGAGCCGGGCGAAGAGCCTGACGGTGACCATTAGGCGCGTGTGTCGGTCGTAAGGACTGCAGTGAGCACGTGCACCTCTTTGCCGCTGTCGAGGGCTCGCTCGATGGTTCGCCGGGTGCCGCTGGAGACACCGTCCCAAAAAGCCACCAGGACATCCACCGCTCCCACCAGACGCTGATTGCGACTGGCGGCGGCGCCGTCGTCCCGCGCCTCTTCGAATGACGCCGCCAGCACCTTCACCGGTAGACCTCGTTCGCGCGCAGCCCGGGCGGCTGTCGCATCCACGCCGCTTGCGCTCCCAGTCACCAGACTCGAAGCCGGGGGCAGCTCGCGCACGTAGCTGGCGACGCGCTCCAGGTCAGGATAGTGCCGGCTGCCGACGATGCCGACACGCTGGGCGCCGGTCAATCCTCTTCGTTCGGCTCTACAGCGCCAGCTTCGGCGAGCCGGGCCAGGTTCGCTTCGAACATCTCCCGGAGCCGCCGTGCCTGCTGGTCATAGGCGTGCGCGTCCGGCCAGGCGGAGCGAGGATCGAGAACCTCGGCGGGGACATCGGGCACCGCCACCGGTACCGCCAGGCCGAAGACTGGATCCGTCCGCGTCTCGACGTCCTGAAGCCTGCCCTCGACCACCGCTCTGACTATCGCGCGCGTGTGGGCGATTGAGATGCGCTTGCCGACGCCGTAGGCGCCCCCCACCCAGCCCGTATTCAGCATCCAGACCTGGGCATCGTGCTTGTGCAGACGCTCAAGCAGCATCTGGGCGTAGGTCTCCGGCGATCTGACGAGGAACGGCCCGGCGAAGCAGGAACTGAAGGTCGGTTCAGGCTCAGTCACTCCCCGTTCGGTGCCGGCCACCTTGGCGGTGTAGCCGGAGAGGAAGAAGTAGCGGACCTGCTCAGAGTTGAGGCGTGCCACCGGGGGCAGCACGCCGAAGGCGTCCGCCGAGAGAAAGACAACATTGCTGGGGTGGGCGGCGCGGCCGCTCAGATCCGCGTTGGGGATGAGTTCGACGGGATAGGCGGAGCGCGTGTTCTCAGTCTTGCTGCCGTCGTCGTAGTCGGCGACACGTGTGTCAGGGTCGAAGGCGACGTTCTCCAGGATAGTGCCGAAGCTGTTGGTGGCGGCGTAGATCTCAGGTTCGGCGTCCTTCGAAATGCGAATGGTCTTGGCGTAGCAGCCGCCCTCGAAATTGAACACGCCTTCGTCCCACCAGCCGTGCTCGTCGTCGCCGATCAGCTTGCGAGTGGGATCCGAGGAGAGGGTCGTCTTGCCAGTGCCTGAGAGTCCAAAGAAGAGGGCCACACGGCCGTCCTGACCGACGTTCGCCGAGCAGTGCATGGGCAGAACGCCGACCTCCGGCATGAGGTAATTGAGAGCTGTGAAGATCGACTTCTTGATTTCGCCGGCATAGCGCGTGCCGCCAATCAGCACCGTGCGGCGGGCGAAGTTGACGAGGATGAAGGTTTCCGAGCGGGTGCCGTGCAGCATGGGATCGGCAGTGACCTGGGGCAGCGCCACGACGGTGAAGTCAGGCTCGAAGCCCTCCAGCTCCTCAGGCGAAGGTCTGATGAACAGGTTATTGACGAAGAGGCTGTGCCAGGCGTGCTGGGTGACGACGCGCACCTTGAGCCGGTAACGGGGATCGGCGCAGGCGAATACATCCCGCACGAAAACCTCGTTGGCCCGGATGTGCTCGGCCATGCGCTCGAACAGCTGCTCGAAATGATGGGCTGAGATTGGCCGGTTGCCGGTGTGCCACCAGATCTTGTCCTGAGAGCTCGGCTCTTCAACGAAGAACTTGTCCTTGGGCGAGCGGCCGGTGTGCCGGCCGGTGTCAGCGGTCAGGGCACCCGAGCTGACGATGTTGGCTTCACCGCGGGCGGTGGCCTGCTCGTAAAGCTCGGCAGGGGCGAGATTGTGCCAGCTTCGCATGGCGGCGCCAAGGCCGACATGGCCCAGCAAGGGCCGCTCGATCACCTGCATTGGTCGATCATACTCACGGATTTAGGCGCCGACGCCTCACATTCAGGCGGTTCAGCCGGCGGCGCGAGCGTAGCGGCGGCGCTGCCTGCCGGACACGAAGTCGAGCAGGACGTACTCGCCGAGTCGCTCAGGAGCGACGAAGAACGCGCGGCCCTTGTTGATGCGTGTCATCTGGCTCACGAAGTCGGCCAGGTAAGGGCTTCGCTCGAGCATGAAGGTGTTGATGACGATGTGATCGCGGGTGCAGCGCTGAACCTCCTTCAGCGTCTCCTGAACTGTTCGGAACGTGGGCGGGTAGTGGAAAAACACCTGGCCGCCTTGGTCCAGGTGGGCGGTGGGCTCGCCGTCGGTGATCATCACAATCTGGCGGTTGCCGCGATGCCGGGCCAGAAGCGACCGAGCGACCTGGAAACCGTGCTGCATGTTGGTGCCGTAGACGTAGTCGTTTAGTGCCAGGCTCGGCAGGTTCTGCGGTTTCAGCTCGACGGCTGTGTTGGAGAAGCCGATCACGTAGAGACTGTCGCGCGGAAACTGCGAACGGATGAGTGCGTCCAGCGCGATGGCGACTTTCTTGGCGGCCAGAAAGCAGCCGCGCAGGAACAT
>JALZAW010000091.1 GCA_030948155.1 Candidatus Dormiibacterota bacterium
GTGCTGACCCGACCGGAGATCAGCGCCCACAGTGCGATCAGAGTTCTGGATCCGACCGCTGCTGGGCGCGGCAGCGGGCGGCTCGCCGTTGCGCGGCCAGAGCCTTCGTCGGGGCGCGTCCGGATCGCCGGGCGGCTGAAGCATGAATCCAACGTCCAGGTCAGCGCGCTCGCCGCGGGGTTGGAGCATTTCCACCCGACCCACCACCTCGTCGATCGATCGAGCGCCTGCCTGAGCCAGATACTCGCGGGCCTCTTCGGCGATCAGGGTCAGGTAGTTGATCACGTGCTCGGGCCGGCCAGTGAACTTGGCGCGCAGATCCTCCCGCTGGGTGGCGATGCCCGTGGGGCAGGTGTTGAGGTGACATTGACGGGCCATGTCGCAGCCCAGCGCAACCAGCACCCCGGTGCCGAAGCCGAATTCCTCAGCGCCCAGGAGGGCGGCTATCACAATGTCCCGGCCGCTCTTCAGGCCGCCGTCGGTCCTGACGCTCAGGCGGCGGCGAAGGTCGTGGGCGACCAGCACCTGTTGGGTCTCCGCCAGGCCCAGCTCCCAGGGCGAGCCGGCGCCCTTGATGGAGGAGAGCGGTGAAGCGCCGGTGCCGCCGTTGTGGCCGCTGATCAGCACGTAGTCGGCCCGGGCTTTGGCCACACCGGCGGCGATGGTTCCCACCCCCGCCTCACTGACCAGCTTGACGCCGATCCGAGCCTGCGGGTTGACGGTCTTCAGGTCCAGGATCAGCTGCGCCAGGTCTTCGATCGAGTAGATGTCGTGGTGCGGCGGAGGCGAGATGAGCTGCTGGCCAGGCTGGGCGTGGCGCAGCCGGGCTATCAGCTCGGTCACCTTCAGGCTGGGCAGTTGACCACCCTCCCCGGGCTTCGAGCCCTGGGCGATCTTGATCTCGATCTCCTGAGCCCGGCGCAGGTAGGCGGGCGTCACCCCGAAGCGAGCCGAGGCGACCTGCTTGATGCGGTTGTCGCGAACCGGCTCCGGGTCGGAGTAATAAGCCGGCTCCTCGCCACCCTCACCGGAGTTGGAGCGAGCGCCAATTTGGTTCATTGCTTCAGCGAGCGCAGCGTGCGCCTCGGGTGAGAGGGCGCCCAGGGACATGGCGGTCGAAATGAAGCGCTTGCGTATCTCGCTGGCCGGCTCGACTTGGTCCAGCGGCACAGCTTGGCTTGGCCGCCGGATCTCGAGCAGGTCGCGTACGTCCTGCGGGGGACCCATTGTGGACAGCTCCCGCCAGCGCAGGAACTGCTCCTGGTCGCCCGTCTCAGCCGCCTTCTGCGCCGCCCGCACAGCCTGCGGGTTGTAAGCGTGGAATTCACCGCTCTTCCGGAAGCGGACGCGGCCGTAGTCGGGCAGAGCATCCTTGCCCGCGGCTAGACCGTCGGCTTCCCAGGCCGACTGGCTCCACGCCTCCAGCTGCGTTTGCAGGGAGGCGAGGTCGTCCCCGCCAAGCCGCGAAGGCACCCCCCGCAGGCAGAGTTTCATCACCTCGGCACCGAGCCCCAGTGCCTCCAACACCTGCGCCCCGCGGTAAGAGGCCACGCAGCTGATGCCCATCTTCGCCATCACCTTCAGCAGGCCGTGCTCGAGCGCATGCCTGTACTGCGCCTGGCCGGCCTCGCCCTCACCGGTGTCCGCGGTGGCAAAGCCGAGGTAGGGATGCACGGCACTGGCCCCGACTGTGATGAGGCAGGCGAGGTCGTGCACATCAATCACATCTCCGGCAACGCTCACTAGGTCCTTCTGGAGGCGCTGACCAGATGCCAGCAACCGCTCGTGAACGGCGCCGGCGGCGAGCGGGGAGGGAACCGGCAGCCGATCCGGCCGCGCATTTCGATCACTCAGGATCAGGATGCCGTCGGGAGCTTGTTCGGCGTGATCACAGAGGCGGAGCAGCGCCTCGCGCAGCGACTCGCCGGGACTGATGGTCGCGTCCAGCACAAGTGCTGAGTCGAGCACGCGAGCGAGTTCCCCGGCACCCAACACCGGCGACTCCAACTCCAGTAGCGGGTGGCCTTTAGCGCTGATTGCTGGATGATGGCGAAGGCGCAGCTCATCCCCGGCGATATTGCCGGGCAGCAGAGTTCGGCCCCGAGCGCCGAGCATCACCCGCAGAGACATGACCGAGCGCTCACGGAGCGAGTCGATCGCCGGGTTGGTGACCTGAGCAAAGCGCTGCCGGAGGCGGTGGCTGACCCTGCGGGGCGTTCGGCCCAGCGGTGAGATCGGGGTGTCGTCGCCCATCGAGTAAACAGGGTCCTGGCCGGTCGCCGCCATTACCTGGACCACCATCTTCACGTCCTCGGCCCCCCAACCGTGCAGCCGCTGCTGGCGCATCAGGTCGTGAGGCTTTTCCACGTCGCGATGGCGGCGCTCGATCGGCACCAGCACCCGGTCGGCCAGGAGTCCGTAATCCTGCCGCGAGGCGACGAGCCTCTTCGCCTCGGCGTCACGGTGGACGGTGCCTTCGAGGACGTCGACGAGCAGGAGCTGACCCGGCCCGAGGCGACCGCGCTCGATGACCTCGGCGGGTTCGAGCGGCACCACCCCGGCCTCTGAGGCGGCGACTACCAGCCCGCTGCGCGTGATCTGATAGCGGACTGGCCGCAGACCGTTGCGGTCGAGTGCAGCACCGGCCACCCGGCCGTCCGAGAAAGCCAGCGCCGCCGGCCCATCCCAGGGCTCGAAGCGAGTGGACTGAAAGCGGTAGAAGTCGCGCACGGTGGGCGCCATGTCACCCCGCGCTTCCCAGGCGTCCGGGACCAGGGTCATCAGCGCCTCGGCGGCGTCAAAGCCGCGCTGGACCAACAGCTCGAGGACATTGTCCAGCGCCGAGGAGTCGGAGCCCGCAGTCACCACCTGGCGCAGCTCTTCAGGGAGTTCCGCCTGGCGAGCGCGCATGAAGGCGCGGTTGGCCGTGATGGTGTTGATCTCGCCGTTGTGGGCGAGCAGTCGGAGAGGCTGAGCCAGCCGCCAGTCGGGCAGCGTGTTGGTCGAATATCGCTGGTGGAACACTGCCAGCTGGCTCTCCGTGGCCGGGTCCTGGAGGTCAAGGTAGAAGGCGGCCAAGTGCGTGCCCGCCATCAGGCCCTTGTAGACGATGGTCCGGCTGGAGCAGGATGGGATGTACATCCGCACACCCTGCTTTGTGGCCCGCGACTCAGCCAGGCGGCGGGCCCGGTAGAGCAGCCCTTCCCACTCGCTTTCGCCGCAGTCGGGCCTTGTGATCACCGCGTGCCAGATCTTCGGCACAGTGGCTCGTGCTCGGCTGCCCAAGCTCTCCAGGTCGATCGGCACCGAGCGCCAGTCGACAACTCCCAAGCCCTCCTTGGCCAGCCCCTGGGCCAGCGTCGCGCGCGCGCGCTCGTCCCAATCGAAGAGCACAGCCACTGCCGTGTCGGCTGGGAAGAGGCGGCGAGGGACCTGGATCAGGAGCCCGGCGCCATCGCCACTCTTTCCATCGGCGTCGAGGCCGCCGCGGTGCGCCAGGCTCGCCAGCGCGCCGGTGCCGAGGGTGACCACCCGATGGCTGGGCGGCGCCCCGGGCGTGGCAACAAAGCCCATGCCGCAGGCGGCCCGATCGGCACGGAGATCGCCGGACCAGTGGGCGCGAGAGGGCACAGAGGCAGAGGCCATCGCGCCCGAGGCTAGGGAAGGGGAGGTCCAGAAGATCGTGGCCCGGACCCAAGCCCAGTGGTCATCTATGGTGTTTGGATTACAGTTCAGATTCCTCGCCCCGGGGCGCACCAAGGGTGCTACGCGGTTGGGCGCTGGAGGGTAACGCTGGCCGGCTGTCAGCTTCTCCCGCTCGGCAGCGCCTGGACGAGCAAACCGGCGGCAATCAAGGCGCCCCCAAGCCAGCCGATCGGCGTGGGGCGCTCATGAAGGACCAGCAGCCCGAGCGTCGCGGCGGTCAGCGGCTCCGCCAGACCGAGGGTGGTGGCGCGGGCAGCGGGGACCGCGCGAAGGCCGCTTGCGAAGAGCCGGTAAGCCAGCGCCGTCGTGATGAACCCCAGCCAACCGATCAGCAGCAATCCCGGCAGACCGGCAAGTTGCTGCAGGTTCTGACCCAGCCAGAACGGGACGAGCAATAGTGCGCCGACGCCGAAGCTGGCGGCAACCACCGCTGCGCTCGGGTGCCCCGAGCGCAGCAGCCGCCGCGCGCTCACTGTGAAGCAGGCGTAGGCGAGGCCAGCGCCGAGAGCGGTGGCGACACCGGCGGGCACCACCCGGGCGTCCGGCCCCACCAGGGCGAGTACGCCCGTCACGGCGAGCGCCGTGGCCGCCGCCCAGCGCCAGCCGGGACGCTCGCCGATTAGCAGACCCAACAGCCCGGCGAAAACGGGGCCGGAACCGATGGCTACCAACGTGCCGAGAGCGACCCCAGTGGTCGCGACAGCAGAGAAGAAGAACAGCTGGTAGGCGGCCACGCTGAGCGCCGCCACGGCTGCAGGCAGCGGCTGGCGGCGGAGAACCAGAAGCATTGGCCGCGGGCCGCCGTCGAGCAGGGCGACGAGGACCAGGGAGAGACCGCCGACAGCTACGCGCAGCGCACCGACCGCCAGGGGTGCCGTCTGAGCACCGGCCAGCGCCTGGGCGGTGCCTGTGGTGCCGAAGAGTACTGGCGCAAGCAGCAGCAGAAGGGTCGCCTGGCCCAGCGAGAGGCCGGGGCGGAAGGGGGTCTGCGCCCCGCTGGCCACGTCAGCTGGCGGCTGCGGCTCGCCTTCCCCTTGCTGGGTCCGGTTCATCCCGTTCCGCACCCGATTCGCGAATCCAGCGCTCCAGCGATTTCACTTGGCCGGCGACTTGAGCCAACGGCAAATCTCAAGCCATTCGTGCCGGGGTTTCCGGGGCGGAGGCCTGCCGTGCCCGTTTTTGCCGCCTTTCCCTGCCGTCGCCGAGCAAGCTGTGTACCCGCAGTGCGACTGTGAGGTTGAGCCGGATCTCGGGATCCTCCAGGGACGAGCCGGTGATCTCACGGATCCGCTCCAAGCGATAGCGAAGTGTATTGGTGTGGATACGAAGCCGGCGCGCAGCCGCCTGCTGTTCACCTTGCTCCAGGTATGCCTTGAGCGTCGCCACCAGGTCGGCCCCCCGCTCTTGGTCGTACGCGACCAGCGTGCCGAGATAGCGCTGGGAGAACTCCACCAGCCGGTCAGGACTGACGCCTGCCAGCAGCCCTGTCAAGCCCAGTTCCGGGACGGCGACTATCTGCGCCCAGCGCCGGAAGCGGGCAAGGGTGTCCATCACGGCTCGCACCTCCCGGTGAGCGGTCGCCACACCGGCCGGGGCCTCGACCGCCGCCGAATAACCGACTGAGGCGGTAAAACCCGGCCGCCAGTCGCCGAGCGCTTCTCGGACCTGGACGGCCAGGGCTCGCAGGCGAGCATGTGGGTCGCCAGGTTCCGGGCCGAGCGGGATCAGCGCGACGACGCTATCCGAGCGGGCTTGGAGGAGAGCGCGGGGATGAGAAGCGCGCACAACGCCTGAGACGCGCCGATACAGTTCGCGCTTCAGCGCCTGGATCGACTCCTCAGTGAGGTTCCGGTTGCGCAGAAAGCCCCGGAAATCGTCGACGTCCGTGACCAGCACGACATGGCGACCCGGCAGCGGATAGCGCAGGTGGCGGGAGCGCCGCTGGGCTGCCGTCTCGTCGCCGTAGGTGCCGTGGATCAAATCGTCAACGAACTCGCCTCGCACGTGCTCTTCCGCCTCCGCCACCTCCCGCTCCTTGGTCAGAGCGAAAGCCATGACGAGAGCCGCCTGCTCGACGGCCATGTAGGCGAGTTCCTCATTGTCGGGTGGCTGGTCCAAAATGGAGATGACACCCAGCAGTTCGCGGGCGGCCATGATCGGCGCGATGATGCGCGGCCGCTGCATACCTAGATGGGGGAAAGCCTGCACCTTCATGGGATGCCTGTGCTCGGCGACCTGGCGGAGGACGCTCTGGATCTCCGGGTCGTAGAGCACGCGGGGTGGGGTGCCGTGGTGATGGATGGTCTCCCGCCTGTGAGCGTCAACGCTGCCACCAGCGTGAGCCAGAAGATGGAAGGAGGCGTCCTCGACCGAGACCGGGCTGCCCAGGAGTTCCGCCAGGGTGCGGCAGATCTCGTTCACGCCCTTTCCGTCGAGGAGCAACTCGGTGAAGCGGCGATGGATGTCGAGCGAGCGCTTCAGCCGCCAGTGCTCGGCGTTGATGATGCGCTCCAACAGCGGCTCCATCAGGTCGGGCCAAGAGACCTCTTCGCCGACAGTCATGAGGGGGATGCCGAGATGGTCTGCCTGCCTGAGCATCTCGGGCGGCAGCTCGGTCAGGGCGCGGCCCAGCTTCACCACGAGGCCTGAACCCCCTGTCGCCGCGATCTTGGTGAGAAGGCGCGTCAGGGCGCCTGCGTCTTCGGGGAGAGCGAAACCTGTCGTCAGCAGTAGGTCGTTCTGGCGCAAGCGGTCCTCTGTCTCCGGTGTCTCCATCACGCGGACCCACTCGATCGACCTTTCGAGCCCGGCGGCGCCCGCAACCAAGAGGGCCTGGGACAGGCCGTCGAACTGCATTGCCTGACGCAGGCTGGGGGGCGGAATCCGCGTCTCCTCCGCAGTCTCGGGTGCTCGGTCAGGAGTCGCCATGTCAACAATTATGGTGCTCGCCATACAAAGGCGACCGAGGCAGCTTGTCAGCCGCTGCCTAGGCGCTTGCTCCGCCGCGTCCTAGCCTGAAATGCGATGGCAGTCTCCCGCATCTCACTGATCGTCGAGCTCCGGCTGGGACTCCTGATTAGTAGGGCGGGTTTGCCGGTGCCGTAGGAGCGGCCCCGAGAACCCCGCCTCGTTGACTGGGGCTGGGTTCTTTGTTATCAGGGATCAGCCAAGAGGTGGACGTGATGGAACAGGAACGAGAGTCTTTCGACCAGCTGCGCAGGAGCTTTGCGGAGCTGGACGAAGCTGCGTGCCGTCGGGCGGCGGAGCGGGTTCAGGCCGGCGAGCGCCCACAGGCTGCCTTCGCCCAGGAGTCAGTGATGGTGCAGCTGCTCCGCTGCTACAACTGACCAGCGGGGCGGTAACACAGACGTCGGGCCAGCTCTCAGCCTTCTGCCGAACGAGCTGAGCGGTCCGCCGGTGGAGACGCTTGAGTCGACCTGATGAGTTCGGCCGGACCTGGCCTGCCTGACGTCGAGCTGATCACGTGAGCCCGGTGCCGGGCGCCGCTTAGGACGTCCGGTCCCCGAGATCCTAGATGCCGAGGAAGGTCATATACGTCCTCCACCCGCGGCGCGGGGGGAGGTTGGGAGGGGGGCATTCAGGGCCTGGCTTGCGGCCGCTGGACGCTGGTGAGAGCTTTCGTCCATGGCTCGTCAAACCCGTTCCGAGCGGGCTGCTCGGGATCAGTCCGCCCAGCAGCTGCGGCGAGAGATGTCCAGGACCGAATGGCGGCTCTGGTACCGCCTGCGTAGCCGGCAGCTGCTGGGACACAAGTTTCGACGCCAGGTTCCGATCGGCCCTACTTCGCCGACTTCGCAAGAAGGTGTCATCGAGACCATTGCCGACACCCTGGGTACATTCCAGCTCTCGGCCCCCCACCTCACCTCCCCCCGCACTGCGGGTGGAGGACGCCTCCACCTAGGAACGTTTCGACTACTCGGGGACCGGACAGCTTAGGACGAGCCGCTTATAACGCAGTGGGCCAGCGCGCCCGAGTCGGGGCCACAGCGCCCATTGCAACTGTCGAGGTTTGGCCCCATCCTGCGAGATGCGAATCTCTGGCTGGAGGTGAAGGAGGCCCCGACATGGTGACAACTCTGAGATTTTGGCGACCGCAGGTCCTGATGGTCGCTGTTCTCCTCGCGGCTGCCTTAACCGTGCTCGCCATGCCCCCCGTTTTCGCCGCAGGCGGCCTGCAAGTCTACGCCGGCTATGCCGACCTCCATCATGGCCCCACACCTGGCACGCCGGGGCCGAACTTTCCCACGCCTTGGATCGGCGACGCGAACGTCGTCACGCCCAACAGCACCAGCAACTGGGATGCGGGCGCCATCCGGCTCGACAATCCGACCGGCGCCGACATGACGGTGTACGTCACCGTCAGCGTGGGTGACCATTTCTACGACCTTTGGGGGGCGCAGACCGTTCCCGCCGGCGCAACCCTGGTCCTCACTGAGAGCCAGAAGCTGCCGACGCCCGACAGCCCCGATGGCGACTTCGACACCTCGGACTTCGGGCCGAATCCGCCCCGCGGCCAGTGCACCCCTGATCCGAATGCGCCCATCCCAGTCGTCCACGTGACCATTGACGGCATCACCACTGACCTCAGCGACGGCAACCGGACGCTGACCACAGGCGGCGTCGACGCTGTCGGCTGCCCGCCGGCGAGCGATCCCAACGACGAGTCGCAGCCTTGGAGCTACATCGGCGATCCGGGTTCCGCGCCCGCCTCGGCGCGCCATCCAGCCAGCCGCCAGCACCCGGCGAAGCCGGGTCGTCACCCGGCGGCCGGCGCT
>JALZAW010000092.1 GCA_030948155.1 Candidatus Dormiibacterota bacterium
TGTGGTGGGCGGCTCGTTGGGAGATCGGCCAGGACTCGGGCGGGGAGTGATCAGCGCACTTCATCAAGCCGTGGCCATGAGCCCGCCCCCGGGCGGGGGTCCCGGACAGCTGGACAACGTGATCGAAACCGATGCCGCCATGGGCGCTTCTAACACCGGCGGCCCACTGCTGGACGTGAGCGGGAGGGTGGTTGGCCTGGCGGTGGGCAGTCCTGACGGGCTGGGCCTGGCGATCGCTACGGCAGGCATTCAGCCCGAGGTGCAGCAGATCATTCAGAACGGCCAACTGGTCCTGCCGGCGCTCGGCGTCACGACTGTGACGGTCACCGCCGACCAGGCGGCAGTTGCTGGCGGGATCGCCGGCGCCCGCGTCACAGCTCTGGACGGCGCCGGCGTGGCGGAGAGGGCTGGCCTCAAGGTGGGAGACGTCATCACGCAGCTGGATGATGAGAAGCTCGACGACGCCCATCCTCTGCTCCAGGTGCTGGCCAGCCGCTTCCAGCCCGGCCAGAAGGTGACCGTGTCCTACAACCGGACAGGCAACGGCGGCCAGATTCAACTCGCGCTGGGCACCCAGGCAGGTAGGTGCCAGTGAGGTCCGCCCGCGCCGGCATCGAAGGGGGCCTGAGAGGAGCGGTGTCGGCACTCAGTCCGGAAGGGGAGGTGGACCTAGAGCTCAGACCGTCGCGCGAGGCGCGATTCGGTGACTACCAGAGCTCGGTCGCCCTGAAGCTGGCCCGGCCGCTGCGGCGAGCACCTGACCAGATCGCCGCCGACCTCATGGGCCGCCTGGAGCTCGAGGAGGCCAGTGTGGAGGCCGTCAGCGGTTACCTCAACTTCAGGCTCCGACCCCGATGGCTGCAAGGGTTGGTTGGGCAGGCGGCGGCGGATCCCAACTATGGCTCCAGCGATGTCGGCTGCGGCCAGCGGGTTCAGGTCGAGATCGGCAGTGTGAATCCAACCGGTCCCCTCCACATCGGCCACGGCCGGGGCACGATTCTGGGCGACACGATCGGCCGCCTTCTCGCCTTCACAGGTCATCAGGTCAGCCGCGAGTACTACGTCAACGACCAGAACAAGCAGGCCAGGCTCTTTGCCGCATCGGTCTTCGCCCGCCTGCATGGCCGAGAGCCGCCTCCGGGCGGCTACACCGGCGGCTACGTGGCGGAACTGGCGCAGCAGGCGAAAGCGGAGCTGTCAGGAATCGAAGCCCAAGCCGAGCCAGAGGCGGAGCCGAGACTCCGCCACTTCGCCATCCAGCGCATGGTCGAATCGCTGGACAGGAGCGTGAGGCGAGTCAACGTGCATTACGACGAGTGGCACTGGGAGAGCGAGCTCTGGCGCCGGGGACTGCCCCAGGCGGCCATCGAACGACTCCGCGCCGGCGGCCATCTGAGCGAGCGGGCGGGAGCCGTCTGGTTCTCGCCGGCAGTGCGCGGCTGGGAAGACGCTGACGAGGACCGCGTGGTCATCCGCAGCGACGGTGAGCCCACCTACTTCGCCTCGGATTTGGGCTATCTGCTCAGCCGTTTCGAGGATCGCGGCTTCCAGCGGGTGGTCGAGGTCTGGGGTGCCGACCATCACGGTTACGTCCCGCGCATGAAGGCGGCGACAGAACTCCTGGGCCTGGATGCCCGGAACCTGCAGGTCGTGTTGGTCCAGATGGTCAACCTGAAGGAGGGCAAGATGTCGAAGCGGCAGGGCCGCTTCGTCACCCTGGACGAGCTCGTGGACCGGGTCGGCTCCGACGCCGTGCGTTACTTCTACCTGCTCCGCTCGGCGGATGCCATGCTCGAGTTCGACCTGGAAGCGGCTCTGAGCCAGGGCAACGAGAACCCCGTCTACTACGCCCAATACGCCCATGCTCGCCTGTTCAACGTGGAGCGCACCGCCCAAAAGACGCACGCCCGACTGCCCCTCGAACCGGATCTCGGGCGTCTGGACAAGCCCTGGGAGCTGGCCGTGGCGAAGGAGATAGCCCGCTGGCCCGAGACTGTTGAAACGGCGGCGAGGGAGCTGGAGCCGCACCGGCTCCCGCACTATGTGCAGCGGCTCGCCGACTCAGTTCATGGCTTCTACCAGGCAGGCAACGAATCGCCCGAGCGCCGGATGGTGGTGCCTGACCCCGACCTAACTCGCGCCCGGCTCGAGCTCTGTCGGGCTGCCCGTAACACTCTGCGCATCGCTCTGGATCAGATGGGCGTCAGCGCTCCCGAGCACATGTGACCACGAGGCTCAAAGCCGCGCGAGATTAAGGAGATGACCACTTGGACCTGACCTGGCTCGGACACGCCTGCTTTCGGCTGCGCGGGAAAACCGCTTCAGTCCTGACCGACCCCTATCCTCCGGGATTGGGACCGAAGCTGAAAGCGCTAGACGCAGACCTGGTCACGTTCAGTCACGGCCACCAGAACCACTCGTACCGCGGCGCGCTGGCGGGGGATCCCTTCCTGGCTGAGGGTCCCGGCGAGTACGAGGTCGCGGGCGTTCTGCTGCGGGGGCTGGCCACCTTCCATGACCGGGCGAACGGCGCGGAGCATGGCCGCAACACTGTCTATCTGATCGAGCTCGACGACGTCCGCGTCTGCCACCTGGGCGATCTCGGGCACCGCCTGCTGGACGATACGCTGGATGCCCTCAGCGACATCGACGTGCTGCTCGTGCCCGTGGGCGGCGGTAGGACCTTGAACGCCCAGCGAGCCGCTGAAGTCGCCCGCCAGGTGGAGCCCAGGATAGTTGTCCCCATGCACTACGCGCAGCCGGCGATTGCGATGGAGCTGGACCCCCTCGACCTGTTCTTGAAGGAGATGGGCGTGACCGAGGTCAACCCCCTGGCCAAACTCAGCGTCCAGCCTTCCTCGGCGGAGGCCGAGACGCGGGTGGCCGTCCTGGAGCTGAAGGCTTAGCGGTGTGTCGCCTTGAGCCAGGCTGCGCCCGCCTGACGACCTCGCCGCACCTAGATCGTGCGCGCTGTCCGATTGCCGAGGGGGGCGACGGCCAAACCACCTAGACCCGGGAGCAGACTGACAGTAGTGGTCACGTATGGCGCTGAGACGGAAAAACGTCGGGCGATCGCGCGTCGAGTGGTCGATCACCTGGCGGCCCGCACCGAGCTCCAGGCGTCCATGCTCGCCGGTTCCGCAGCGCTGGGCACCAGCGACGAGCATTCCGACATCGATCTGCTCAATTACTACGAGGAGCTCCCATCCCCTTCCGCTTTTAGCGAACTGATGCGCCACCTTGGGGCAGAGCTGAAGGGCGAGATCAGCGGCGGTAGGCCGGAGGGGTTTGGCGGTAGCTTCCGTTTGGCGGGCGTTGAGGTCCAAACAGGGGGCCAACTGATCGCGGCTACCGAGAGGAGACTAGAGCGGATCGCGGCCGGCGATGTCGACTGGCTGACGGCGAAGGTAGCAATGGGTCTCGTAGAGGGGCTCCCGCTGCATGGCGAGACGCTCGTGCGTGACTGGCAGGTCCGCGCAGCGTATCCAGAAGCATTGCGCCGCCGACAGCTGGAGGCGAACCTCTGGTTCTTCCCGATCTGGGACCTGGATGACCACTTGGCAGCGCGCGACGCGGAGCTCTACCGCCGTCAGATGCTGCTCGACGGCGCCTTCCGCGTGCTGGCCGTGCTATCAGCCGTCAATCGACTGTACTTCTCAACCTTCCAGTTCAAACGCGCCCGGCCGCACATCGAGCGAATGGCGGTCAGGCCAGACCAGCTAGCTGACCGTCTCGATCTTGTCGCCAATGCTCCACCTTCCGAAGCCGCAGAGGAGCTGAGGACGCTGGTTCAGGCGACCAAAGCGATCGTCAGAGCCGAGATGCCGGACCTGGATGTTGAACGCCTATCGCGCCCCCAGGCTTGATCGATGTGAGTGTCGGGTCAAACACCCGCCACATCGTGGCGAGAGCACAACACGGTGATGGCCGCATTCGTGCAGTGTCTGGGCCGTGTCTCGATTGACCGCCCAGGAGTGACGCTACGTCTCCCCGGGATAGAAGAGACCCGGGCCTGAGGCAGCACCGAGCGCCAGGCGGTCAGCTACAATTACGAAAACCGCAGGGGGTCTACGTTGTCGAAATTCGTGTTCGTGACCGGCGGTGTGGTTTCGTCGCTCGGCAAGGGGATCACTGCCGCATCGATCGGCAGCATCCTCAAGAGTCGCGGTCTCTCCGTCTCCCTTCAGAAGCTGGATCCCTACCTCAATGTGGACCCCGGGACCATGTCGCCCTACCAGCACGGTGAGGTTTTCGTTACTGATGACGGCGCCGAGACGGACCTGGACCTGGGCCACTACGAACGCTTCATCGACGAGAACCTGACAGCCGCCTCCAACCTGACCACCGGCAAGGTGTACTCGGAGGTAATCGCCAAAGAGCGTCGAGGCGATTACCTGGGCGCCACGGTGCAGGTGATCCCGCACATCACCAACGAGATCAAAGAACGCATTCAGCGGGCCGCCAAGCAGTCCCAGGCCGACGTCATGATCTGCGAGGTCGGGGGGACCGTGGGCGACATCGAGAGCCTCCCCTTTCTGGAAGCAATCCGGCAGCTCAAGAACGATCTGGGCCGCCAAAACGTCTTCTATGTTCATGTGTCGCTGGTCCCGATGATCCGTGGCGAAGAGATGAAGACCAAGCCCACCCAGCACTCCGTCCAGGCCCTGCGGGCGATAGGTATTCAGCCTGATGCCATCGTCGCCCGCTCCGAACAGCCGCTCGACGGTGACGTGAGGGACAAGATAGCCCTCTTCTGCGACGTGCCCAAAGCGGGGGTGATAGGAGTGCCAGACGTCCAATCCATCTACCAGGTACCGCAGCTCCTGGAGGAGGCAGGCACGTCGCAGGTGATCTGTGATCACTTCGGCCTCTCTTTGGCGCCCGCTGATCTCAGCCCCTGGCGGGCCTTCACCGACAGGATGCTGCGGCCCAAGGGCCAGGTGACTGTCGCCATAGTGGGTAAGTACGTCCAGCTGCCCGACGCCTATCTCTCAGTGATCGAGGCCCTCAGGCATGCCGCCACCCACTCGGAGGTGTCAGTGGACATCCGCTGGGTGGCCTCAGAAAGACTTGATCACGGCTCCACTTCTGCGTTGAAGGGGGTGGCCGGGATAGTTGTCCCCGGCGGCTTCGGACACCGCGGCATCGAAGGCAAGCTGGTGGCCGCCCACTACGCCCGCCACCAGCGGGTGCCTTATTTGGGCCTCTGCCTGGGTCTCCAGTGCGCAGTCATCGACCTGGCCCGTGAAGGTTTGGACGCCCCCGATGCCAACTCGACCGAGTTCGCCGCCTTCACCTCGACGCCGGTGATCGACCTCATGCCCGAGCAGCGTGACGTTGCCAACCTGGGCGGAACCATGCGGCTGGGGGTCTACCCGTGCAAGCTTCTGCCGGGCTCCAAGGCCTTCGCGGCCTACGGGGAGGAGGTGGTGTACGAGCGGCATAGGCACCGTTTCGAGTTCAACAACGAGTATCGCGAGGTGCTCGGAGAGGCGGGCTTGATCTTCAGCGGGCTGTCTCCCAACGGCCGCCTGGTGGAAGTGGTGGAGCTCAGTGACCATCCTTGGTTCGTTGCCTCCCAGTTCCACCCCGAGCTGAAGAGCCGGCCCATGCGACCTCATCCGCTCTTCCGTGACTTCATTGCCGCCTCGATCGAGGCCAGCGGCATCGACCAGATGGAGCTGGCCGAGTCGGAGGCCACCGGAGGGTCGGCCGGCTGGGAGTCGGCCAGCGGTGAGCAGGAACCTGAGCTCAGCCGTTAGTGGCCAACGAATCTCTGACGCTGGACACTCGGACGCCGCCTCAACTGGCAGCCGCGCACGCGGACCTGCGGGCGGTGGTGGCGCCCAGTCTGATCCGGGTGACTGAGACAGCGGCTCTGGCCTGCGCCCGCCACATAGGCCGAGGGAATAGCGACCGGCTCCGAGCGGCGGCTTCCGCGGCGATGCTGGAAGCCCTGGAGCGATTGGGCATTGCCGGCCGGGTTGTGCTGGGACCTCGAGGCGATCAGTTCCTGTCTCACGGCACGGCCGTCGGCGAAAGTGGCCTGGGCAGGTTCGACCTGGCTGTCTACCCGGTCGAGGGGTCGAGCCTGGTGGCCAAGGGTATGGCGGGTGCGATCTCGCTCCTGGTGGCGGTGGAGCCCGACAGTCTCCCCCAGCTGCCAGCTGTCTGGTACGCAGAGCGGATCGTGGCCGGTCCTGCTGCACGGGGAACCTTGGCGCTGGACGAGCCACTGGTTGACAATCTCCGCCGCATTGCCTTCGCCCGCGATGCGCGAGTCAACGACCTCGCAGTGGCGGTGCTGGATAGGCCCCGGCACAACCAGCTGATCAGCGAACTGCGCGACGTGGGTGCTCGGATAGTCCTGCTGGAGGAAGGCGAGATCGCCGGCGCCCTGCTGGCCGCCAGTGAGGGAACCGGCATCGACGCCATGGTGGGAATCGGAGGGCTGCAGGAGACGATGATCGCCGCCTGCGCCACCCGTTGCCTGGGCGGCGAGCTGCAGGCTCGGCTCTGGCCGCGCAACGACGAGGAGCGGGTGCTGGCCGGTCCCGAGGCCGGTCAGATTCTGGGCCTGGACGATCTCTCGCCCGAGCACGTCGACGTGGCGGTGACAGGAATTTCCGGAGGACCTCTGCTCCGCGGCGCCTGGTACGGACGGCAGGGCGCCCAGACCGAGTCGCTGACGATGTCGACTCGCTTCCACACGGTCCGCCGCATCTCCACCCAACACCAGGAGATCTAGCCGCCCCGCCAGCGCTTCTCGGGTCATTCAATCGGGATCGGATTAGGTGCGGCGCCGGCGCGGTATGCATAGATGTAGATGAGCTGGTCCGAGCCGCCTGACCGTCGCCCGCCGAGTGGGCCGGGCGAGAATCCCTACCTGCAGGCTCCGCCAGGCGGCGGCCCCTCCGAGAACCCCTATCTGCAGCGGCCGCCGAGCGGGCCGCCGGCCTCCGGTGAGGCGCCGCCTCCCACGCAACTCGACCCCGACCAGCCAGGCAATGGGGCGCCCCCTACCGGTTGGAACTCGGGCGATCCCGCTTCACCGGCCAACGGCGGCCGGACTTCGGGCTGGCACCCGGCCGATCCCAACCAGCCGCCGCTGTGGCCGCCGAGTGGAGGAAACTGGCAAGTTGAGCAGGCCGCTCCTCCCGCAACCACCCAAGCGCCTGGCCAGAACGGCCCTGGGGCTGAGCCGGCCAGCCCAGGTGCCCCAAACCGGCAGCCCGATTCATCCGGCCGCGGCCCCGGCTTTGACCGGCCGCCCACGGGTGGCCGGACGCAGCGTCGAGGGCTGCTGGGCGGACTGCTGACGCTGCTTGCGGCCATCTGGGCGGTTGGCAAGTATCTCCTGCTCTTTGTAGGGAAGTTCGGGATTCTCAAGACCGGCCTGACGCTCCTCATCAGCCTCGGGCTCTACGCTGTCTTCTTCGGCTTCTGGGGCGCGCTCGGCCTGGTCCTGATGATCCTGCTCCACGAACTCGGCCATGTGGTCGAGATCCGCCGGCAAGGCATGAAGGCCACGGCCCCGCTCTTCATTCCCTTCATGGGCGCTGCGATCTTCCAGAGATCACATCCGACGGATGCGCTAAAGCAGGCTCAGATCGGCATCGCCGGCCCCCTGGCGGGGACTGTGGCCGCCACCGCAGCCTTCGTCCTCTTCGGCCTGACCCACAACTCGCTCTTCCTGTTCTGGGCTTGGATCGGCTTCTACCTCAACCTGTTCAACCTGATCCCGTTCGGGATGCTTGACGGGGGTTGGATACTGGCAGCTGCCTCGAAGTGGTTCCAGCTGCTCGGCTTGGCGGCCCTGGCCATGGCAGTTCTCTTCTTCCATCTGACCTTCGGACCTCTGCTGCTGATCCTGCTGATCTTCGGCATCCCGACCATGATCGCCAGGTTCCGCAACGACTCGCTGCCGTACTACCAATCAGTGCCCACCGCCGGCAAGGTGGGTATGGGCCTCGCCTGGTTGGCCCTTGTCGGTTACCTCGGCTATGCCTCGATGCAGGCGTACAACCTGCTCACCGCCCGGACCGCGCTCGGGTAGAATCAGCCGGCCGACAAATCAGTTAGTAAGAACAGAATGAAGACTCAGATCCATCCCACCTTCTTTGAAGACGCTCTGGTGACCTGCGCCTGTGGCAACACCTTCACCACTGGCTCGACGCAGAAGCGGATTCAAACCGAGATCTGCTCGGTGTGCCATCCGTTCTACACGGGCAACCAGAGAATCGTCGACACCGGCGGCCAGGTGGAACGCTTCCGCAAGCGCGCCGCCAAAGCTGCCGCCCCAGCACCCGCGTAGTGGCGCTCCCGGAGGAGCCCACTCCGGAGCGCACCAACCTTCGTACTAGCGGCTCCGAGCCGTTCTTCTATGGCGGCCAAGCGGTCGTCGAAGGCGTCTTGATGCGGGGTCCCCGAAGCTATGCAGTCGCGGTCCGCAAGCGAAGTTCAGGCGAGATCGTCCTGGA
>JALZAW010000566.1 GCA_030948155.1 Candidatus Dormiibacterota bacterium
CCGCGAGATGGAGGTCAGCCGAGGGCAGTTCCTCCTTGAGAAGCGCATCCGGCATCGTCAGGCCCTCATTCCGCCGGCTCGACGGGAACCGCCCGTCGACCAGGTGCGGGACGATCACGAGACCGAACTCCAGTCCCTTGGCCTGGTGCACCGTCATCAGGTGCACGGCGTTCACGGTGTCCTCGAGCGGCGCGATCTCTTCATCAGCCTGGGCGGCTTCGGTCAGCACGAGATGGTCGAGGTAAGCCCGCAGGTGGTGGTCGTCATGCTCGTCGCAGTACGAGCCAATCAGCTCGGCGAGCTTCTGGACGTTGGCGCTGACCTGCAGCCGTTCGATCGGACCCGCAAACCGATCGACATCCAGGTAGCGGGTCTGCTCCATGACCTCGTAGAAGAGGTCGTCCACGCCGACGCGAAGCGCCATCCCGCCGAAGCCGCGGAGTTCCTCGCAGAGCCGGCGCGGGCCATCATCGCCTGAGGCTTCGAGCAGATCGAAGAAACGCCGGCCGCTCTCCCTTGCCTCGCGCGCCCAGCGGCCGGCCGTCAGCGGATCGGTCGCATAGCGCGGCAGCGTCAGCAGCCGCATCAGGCAGATCGGGTCGTCAGGCGAGTCGACGGCTCGCAGCAGGGCCAGGCAGTCCTTGATCTCCGGCTGCTGATAGAAGCCTCGACCGCCGCTCACCTGGTAGGCGACCCCCTGGCGCTGCAACGCGCGGGCAAAATTGTGCAGGTGGGCATTGGCGCGCAGAAGGATCGCGATCTCGCTGGGCCGATACAGACCGTCGTCGATCGCGCGTTTCACGTAGCCCGCCACGGCGTCGGCCTCCTCGCTCACCCCGGGGGCGCTCAGGACGCTGATGGGCCTGCCCTCACCCCGGGTGGCTCGCAGCAGCTTGGGAAGGCGGCTCTCGTCGTCTGCGATCAGGCGCTCCGCGGCCCGCAGGATGGGCCCCCGGCTCCGATAGTTGTCCTCCAGCCGGATCACGGTGGCCTCGGGGAACATCCGCTGGAATCGCCGCAGGTTGGCAATCGAGGCACCGCGAAACTTATAGATGCTCTGGTCGTCGTCCCCGACCACGCAGAGGTTGCGATGTGAGGCGCTGAGCAGCTCGAGGAGCCGGCTCTGCGCGTAGTTGGTGTCCTGGAACTCGTCGACCATGACCTGCGCGAAGCGGTCGCCCTGGCGACGGGCGACGGTTGGTTCATCCGCGAGCAGTTGGGCGCTGTAGAAGATCGTATCGTCGAAGTCGAGGCGGTTCTCGGCGAGGAGCCGTTCCTGGTAGGCCGCGTAGACGTGGGCCGCCTGCGCCTGCGCCTGGACCACCGGGTCGTCTGACTCCGAAACCCCCTCTGCCCAGCGGGTGAACTCGACGGGCGAAATCAGCTCCTGCTTGAGCCGCTCGACCAGCTTGAGCAGGTCACCGATACGTTCGAATGGACGCTGCGCGTGAAACAGGCGGGCGGGGCGCCGGTCGAAGAGGACATCGCGCATGAGCTCCCATTTGCGGACCTCCGAGACCATCCGGTAGCCACGGGCGATACCGCAGAGCCAGCCTTCCTCCTGGAGGAAGCGTTGCGCGAAGGCGTGATAGGTCAGGACGTACCGCTCGGCCGCCGGCAAGTAGTCCTCGCGCTCCACCCGGTCGAGCACCTCGCGGGCCGCCTTGTCGGTGAAGGTCAGGAGCAGGATCCGCTCGGCACTGACCCCATCCTGGCGGAGGCGCCGGTAGCGCTCCACCAGCACGCGGGTCTTGCCGGTGCCCGCGCCCGCCACGATCAGGAGCGGTCCGCTGGTGTGGGCAACCGCGGTCCGCTGTGCCTCGTTGAGGCCGGGCCCGGCGCCGATCACCGGCGGCCGCTCGACTGGATGATCCGAACGTCACGGACGACCGCCGCGCCGATCGAGTCGTTGATGCGCTGCACCAGCAGGCCTCGCTCGAGATGCAGTTGGTGCGCCAGCGCCGTGCTGTTGGCGGTGACCCAGAGCGTGCCACCGGTCAGCTTGAGCGCCGTCGTGTCGGGCGCCAGGTCGGGTCCGACCACGCTGGGCCAGAGGTAGAGCGCCTGCGCTTCCCGGGTGCGGCGGACGATACCGAGCGATTTCAACGCCGACGGGAGGGCTGCGCCGATGCTACGCATGGATGCTGCCCTCCTCCACCCGGAAGACGGCGGCCCGCTCCAGGATGCTGCGCGGAAGGTCGTTGAGGTCGGCCGCGGTGATCAGTGCCTGTGGCC
>JALZAW010000567.1 GCA_030948155.1 Candidatus Dormiibacterota bacterium
GCCTGAATTCGCGCCCTCTTGGGCAGGACGCACGAGCGTCCCGGTTCTGCTACAGAGCAGCGGCGATCGCCTTGCCCATCTCCTCGGTGGACGCCGTGCCGCCCATGTCAGGTGTCCTCGGTCCCTCCGCCAGCACAGCCTCGACGGCTGCCATTACAGCTGCTGCTGCCGCCGGATGGCCGAGGTGGTCGAGCATCATCGCTCCGCACCAGATCTGCCCCACGGGATTCGCGATCCCCAGGCCGTGGATGTCTGGGGCGGAGCCGTGAACCGGCTCGAACAGGGAGGGAAATCTACGTTCGGGGTTCAGGTTGGCCGAGGGCGCGATGCCTATGGTTCCCGTGCACGCGGGCCCCAGGTCGGAGAGGATATCACCAAAGAGGTTGGAGGCGACAACCACATCAAAACGGTCTGGGTTGCGCACAAAGTGGGCGGTCAGGATGTCGATGTGGTACTTGTCCGTGATGACGTCGGGATAGTCGGCCGAGATGGCCGCGAAGCGCTCGTCCCAGTAAGGCATCGAAATCGAGATGCCGTTTGACTTGGTGGCGGACGTGACGTGCGGGCGGGCGCGGCGCCGGGCAAGCTCGAAGGCGAATCGCATGATCCTGTCGACGCCTGTGCGGGTGAAGATGCTCTCCTGGACCACCGTCTCCCGCTCGGTACCCGCGAAGAGCCTGCCCCCGACCGCCGAGTACTCGCCCTCGGTGTTCTCCCGCACTACCAGGAAGTCGATGTCGCCCACCACCCGGCCCGCCAGCGGCGAGGGGACGCCCGGCATCAGGCGGACCGGACGCAGGTTGGCGTAGAGGTCGAAGGTTCGCCGGATCTCGACCAGTGAGCCCCAGAGGGAGACGTGGTCGGGCACCAGCGCCGGCCAGCCGACGGCGCCGAAGAAGATGGCGTCGTGGCTGCCGATCCTCTCCGCCCAGTCCTCAGGCATCATCCGGCCGTGCCGCAGGAAGTGGTCGCAGCTCCAGTCGAAGTGGTCCCAGCTGAGGTTCAGGTTGAAGCGGCCAGCAGCCGCCTCGAGCACGCGAAGCCCCTCCGGGACCACCTCCTTGCCGATTCCATCACCCGGGATGACGGCGATTCTCTGGCTGGTCATGCGTTCTCCTCAATAAAGGGCAGCAGCTCGGCGAGCAGGGCCTGGGGAGCCTCCTCGGGAATGTAATGGCCGCAGGCAAGGGCACGGCCCCTGACCCGGCGGGCCACCCGCTGCCACTCGTCCAGGGGCCGGAAGCAGCGGGCGACCACTCCCTCTGCCCCCCATAGGGCCAGCGTGTCACACTCGATCAGCCTGCCGGCCTCCCGATCGGCCCGATCGTGCTCCAGGTCGATGCTGGCGGCTGCCCGGTAGTCCTCGCACATGGCGTGGATTGTCGCCGGCTGGCGCAGGCAGCGGGAGTACTCGGCCAGGGCCGGCCCGGTGAAGGGAGTCAGCCCGGCGCTCCGACCACCGAGCGCCGACCTCAGGTAGAGCTCGGGGTCGGACCCGATCAACCTCTCAGGCATCGGCGAGGGCTGGATCAGGAAGAACCAGTGGAAGTAAGCCCGGGCGAACTCCATACTTGTCTGCTCGTACATGGCGAGGGTGGGCGCAATGTCCAGAGTGGCCAGCCGGCTCACTCGCTCCGGGTGGTCAAGCGCCATCCGGTGGCCAACTCGCCCGCCCCGATCGTGGCCAACGACAATGAACTCTTCGAAGCCCAGCAGCCGCATGACCTCGACCTGGTCCAAGGCCATTGTCCGCTTCGAGTAGTTGGCATGATCCGGCCGCCCGGGTGGCTTGTCGGAATCTCCGTATCCCCGCAGGTCCGTCGCCACGACAGTGAAGTCGCGTGCGAGGCGCTCAGCCACGCCATGCCAGATGAAGTGGGTCTGCGGTGCCCCGTGGAGCAGCAGGAGCGGTGGTCCGGCGCCACCAACGAGCAGGTTGATCACAACGCCGTTGGCTCTCAGCCGATGACCGGCGAAGCCAGCGAACACCTGCCGGTTCAGCACCCGGCCCGCCGCGACCGGGCTCGGGCCGGCGCCGCCCAGGGCCTGGCTGCTCAAGTCGGGTCTCGGTTCAGAAGCTCGGACGGTCAGTCCGGGGGTACCCGGCGCTGCCGAGGCGGCCGAATGTTTTTCACTAACGTGACACCACAATTAGCATGATCATGCAACTGTTGACCAGCAGACCGAGCTGGCAGAGGGCTGGGACTGGCGGATCGACAACCGCGGGCAGGAGGC
>JALZAW010000093.1 GCA_030948155.1 Candidatus Dormiibacterota bacterium
GCTTCCAGACTGGTCAGCGGCTGATGGTGCGACTCGGGCCGGGTGGGGTTTTGGAAGGGGAGGCCTGCCTCCCCTTGCCCTTTCAGCCAGTAGCCGAGCGTCCGGCCGGTCAGCGCCAGCGGGGCCTGCTCCGAACCGAGAAGAAGTCCGGTCTTGGCCCACATCTCAGCTGCAAGAGCGGTGGTAGCCACCACGGAGACCTCGGCCAGATCGCTCTCGGACGGGCGGCCTGTGCCAGGGTCGATCAGGTGATGCTGCCGCCCCGCGGCCGAAGACCAGCTTCGGCGCAGGCTGCTGCTGGTGGCAGCAGCCTGATCTCGTAGCAGCAGGGTCACGCCCCCCATCTGAACCGGCCAGCCGGCGCCGTCGGGACCCGCGCCGCGAGCGCACAGGTCGCCGCCCAGATTGACCAAGCAGTTCGGCGCCAGCCAGGCGGCCAGCTCGTCGGCCAGCCAGCCCTTCGCGATGCCGCCCAGATCGACGCCGGTGCCAGCCCGAAGCCGAGCCCGGCCAGGGAGGACCGCCAGCATGGCCGGCAGCGGCGGGGGCGGGTCGGGTGGCGGGCGAGTGGGCCCGGCACCGAGGCGGAGCGGCCTCGTGTAACCCGCCGCCAGCAGCGCCGGCAGCACGCCGGCGTGCACCCAGCCCGCGGTTTCTTTCCAGCTTCGGAGGGCCGCTCGCAAAAGCGCTTCCAGGTCGGCGGAGACGGCGTGCCAGCCGCCGGCCGCAGCATTGAGCCGGCTGAGCTCGCTTTCCGGCTCGAAGCGAGTGAAGCGTCTATGAGCAGCGCTGACGTAATCCACCGCGACATCCAGTCGCTGCCCGCTGGCATCCACCGCCAGGAGGTGGCAGCCGGTGCCCAAGGCCCGAAATCGTCGCTCGCCGAGGTTCCGCCCCTCGCTAGGAAGCATAGGTCGAGGTGACAGGTGTCACGTCCCCGGTTTTCACGCTGGGCGAGAGGTTGAGGCTGCCATCGGGGCGGCTCGCTGGGGCGCTGGGCCGGTTGACCACGGCGGGATGCAGCGGTGCCGCGGAGCTCTTCACGTGAGCGGTGACGTAGAGCGCCGCCAGACAGGTGAAACCCACCGTCAGCAAGCTGGTGGCAGCCTTCAGCCCGGCCGGGCGCATTCAGTAGGCCAGAGCCGGCTGCTGCAGCGCGCCCAGCCGGTCGAAGCTCTGGCCCAAAATCTCCTTCGGGTCCGCCCCAAGATGCCCAGCCAGGATCTCCTGATAGACCGAGCGGAAATCCACCGTGTACTTGAGGTTGTTCGAGGGATCGAGATCGGCCAGGCTCGGCGCCGCACCGTAGAGGCCGCCCTTAACGGGATTGCCGATCAGGAACACCGGCGACGCGGAGCCATGGTCGGTGCCGCCTGAGGCGTTCTCCTTGGGCCGGCGGCCGAACTCCGACCAGGTGGCGATGAGCACCTTGTCGGCCACGCCGTGGACGGCGAGGTCCTGGTAGAAGGCTCCGACCGCGCTGTCGACATACCCCATCAGGTCGTCGTGACGCGTCAGCTCCGTGTAGTGGGTGTCGAAGCCGCCCAGGGTCACGTGGAGCAGCCGCACCCCGGTCCCGGTCGTGATGAGCTCGGCCGCCAGCTGCAGGGCGGTGGCAAGCTGGTTCTTGGACGTGTAGACCAGCTGCTCCTTGTCGGTGTAGGTGGCCTGGGGCTGGTAGTTGGCGGCTGAGGTGCGGAGCGCGTTGACGCTCTCCCCCGCCGTTGCGATCGAGCTGTCGAAGAGAGCGCCATAGATGCCCGGCGTGCCCTGATAGAGGGCGCCCACGGCCGCCTCCACCTCGCTGCCCCCAGTGAAGCCGTACTTCTTCTGATCGCTGATCACAGTCATAGTCGCCTGCAGATCGCGGAGCGCCCCCGGCGTGTCGGTGGCGCCGCACGCGCAGGCGGTCAGCGGGTGACCCGCGCTGTCGTAATGCTGGGCCAGCGTCCGGCCCAGCCAACCGTTGACCTGGCGGAGAGACGGATCGCCCGTCTCCCAGATGCGGGTCGACTCGAAGTGCGAGAAGCTGGGCTTGGCGTAGCCGACGCCCTGTACCACCGCCAGCTTGCCCTGGTCCCAGAGGCCCTTCAGGTTCTTCAGGTTCTGGTTCAGAGCGAACTCAGCGGTGATGGGAATGGCGCCTGCCAGCGACATTCCAGCCAGCTGGGGCCGGAGATCGTGAAGCTTGGGATCCGTCAGCGGGATTACCGTTCGGAGGCCGTCGTTCCCACCCGCGAGCTGGATCATCACCAGCACGTGGTCGTTCTGGACGCCGTTGGTCTTGGCGGCGTAAACGGCTCGGGCAAAGGCGTCAGGGACTGCCGCGTAGCCGGCGGCCAGGGCGGCAGCACCCGCGCCGAAGACCAGCCCCGAACGGAGGAAGGAACGGCGGTCAAGACGGTTGATCCCAATCTCTTCAGTCATGTCTTCACCTACTTCAGTTGGAACTCTGGCGAGGCCAGGGCGATGAACCAGCGAGCGTGGTCGTCGGCAGCCTGGCTGAGCAGGCTAGCGGTCTGTTTGCCCAGGACGGAGTCAAGGTGTGCGAGCGCGGAGCCGGCGGGCGGCAGCTGCTTGCTCAAAGTCAGCGCGGCTGTGGCGAAGTTGACCCGGGCCAGCATCGTGTTGGAAGAGACCCAGGAGTCGTTGATCGGCCAGCCGCCCACGTCCGGCGGGTCGAACAGCACCTGTCCCATCAGGTGAGAGAAGGCACCTGCCAGGTTGACCGCCTGGGGTCCTGTATTGCCCAGCGCCTTGAGGCTGGAGACCATGTACTCAACAGGAGACTTGACCAGGGCTCGATAGTTGGCTGAGGTGAACTCCTGGCTCGTGAAGACCCCTCGCAGCAGCGTCCGCATGTCGTAGCCGCTGGAGCGGAAGCTCTCCGCCAGCCGCTTGACGTACCCACTGTCGGGCTGCGGCGTCACAAAGTGGACCGCCACCTTGCGAGAGATGAATTCGGCAGTCGCCGGCTGGGCCAGCAGCTGCTTCAGCACAGTTTCGGTGCTCCAGGACTGTGTCTTGCCAAGGAACTTGAGTGGACCGCCCCGATAAGCGCGGTTGGGTGTGAACTGGCCTGAGGCCTGACCACTCCAGGTGGGATAGCGGCGGGAGATGCCGTTCTTCTGGCCCAGCGCCGCCTCGACTGAGCCATCCGGGGTGGGCTCCCGCCAGCCGGCCAAGGCCGCTGCCGCCGCCCGCACGTCGTCCTCGCTGTAGTTGCCCACACCCAGCGTGAACAGCTCCATCAGCTCGCGCGAGTAGTTCTCATTGGGGTTGACCCCAGTGCTGGTGGCAAGGTCCAGATAACGCAGCATGGCCGGGTCGGTGGTGACCTTTGTGAGCATGGAGCCCAGATCGGTCAGCGCCATGTTCCGCCAGGTCAGGTTCTGCCAGTAGAGGAAGGGGTCGCGGGCGCCGACCTTCCGGTAGTCGCTTGTGAAGTGGTTGTGCCAGAAGAGGGTCATCCGCTCGGCAAACGGGGTCTGGCTCGTCAGCATGTGCTGCAGCCACCAGTTCTGAAGGGCTGCCGGGCTGATGCCGTAGCCGCCGAGCAGCACGTAGGCTGGCGGCTGCTGGGGCGGCGTTTCCAGCAGCCGATCGACCGTGCGGCCGTAGCCGTCGGACCTGGCCTGCTCCAGCTCGGCGGCGGAGGCGCCGAAGGTGGTGCGGCGGAGGAGATGGTTCACCCGGGCGGTCTCGGAGTTGAGAGGTGATACCCAGTCGAGACCATTACCGTGGGCGCCAGTCAATGCCTGCTGAATTGCTGGCGCCAGACCCAGCAACCGCAGGCCGCCAATCCCCGCCCCGCCCGCGACGGCAGCCCCCAGCACGGTTCGGCGGGTGAGGCGACCGCCACGCGGTTGAGCTGGAACCGAGCTGCTTTCGCCAGGCGCTGCGACGGTCACCTCAGCATTGAACCGGGCGGCGCTGGCGCCGTGGTCATGGCGGTGTCAAGCCTTTGTAATTCCTTGCCCTCGGGCCGCACCAGGCTGCCACGTTTCCGGAATCCTTTGAGAGCCAGAGCGACCGGCTTCCGGCTTGCGCCCAACTAAGAACTGGCTCGGCTGAACAATGCGCCCTGCTGGATCGTTCTAGGAATAGAAAACAAAGACCCTTCCTCCCAAGGCGGTGGTTCGCGTAAGCGGGCCGCCGTCTCCCCTCCAGACCTTTGCTCCCCTAGGAAGCGGTGGTTCGCGCAAGCGGCCACCGTCTCCTTTTTTAAGGCGACCGCAGCCAGCCTTAAGACTGGCTTGAAACTAACTCGCACCCCTGCAGGACTCACGCATAATGCCCGGAGAATGCGAGGCCGATGCCTGTGACGAACTTGGACCGGCCGATCTTCAGGTGAGCTCGCTGCTCCTCCACAATGCCCGCCTGGTCACGCCCGGTGGGGTCATCGAACAGGCCTGGCTGCGGATCAGTGGCGACCAGATCGAGGCGGTCGAGGCCGGCTCGCGGCCAGTCGGCGACGGCCCGGGCCGTGACTTGGGCGGTGCCTTTCTGGCCCCTGGCTTCATCGACATGCACGTCCACGGCGGCGGTGGCGCCTCTGTGCTGGACGGCGAGGCGGAGCCCGTGCGCCGATCTGTCGCCTACCACCGCGCGCACGGGACGACTGGAATGCTACTGAGCCTAGTCACCGCTCCGCTGGCCCAGATGGACGCGGCCGTCCGCCGCATCGCAATCCTCGTCGAGCAGAAAGAACCTGCAGTGCTCGGCTGCCACCTGGAGGGCCCGTTCCTCAACCAGCGGCGAGCCGGCGCCCAGGACCCACGATTCATGCTTCCCCCGGATCCAGAGGCGCTGGCCCGGCTCTTCGAGATCGGCAGGGGCTGCATCCGCATGGTGACAGTGGCGCCGGAAGCGCCTGGGGCGCTCGATCTGATCCGGAGAATCGTGGCGGAGGGCGCGGTGGCGGCGGTCGGCCACACAGATGCGTCGTGCGAGCAGGTGACAGCTGCCATCGAGGCGGGGGCCCGCGTCGGCACCCACCTCTTCAACGGGATGCGACCCTTCAGCCATCGTGATCCCGGTCCGGTCGGCGCGCTGCTGACCGACGAGCGCGTCGTTTGCGAGCTGATCAACGACGGCGTGCATGTCGCCCCCGAGGTGGTGCAGATCGTCTTCAACGCCGCGCCAGGACGTGTCGCCCTCATCACTGACGCCATCGCGGCGGCCGGCATGCCGGATGGGGATTATGAGCTGGGTTCGCTAGCCGTGCAGGTCAGCCAAGGGCGGCCGGCGCTGAAGGCGGGGGGCTCCCTTGCGGGCAGCACGCTGACCCTGGATCGCGCGGTTAGGCGCACGGTCCAAGACGCTCAGCAATCCCTGCCCGCGGCAGTCGCGGCCGCGAGTAAGGTGCCGGCCCAGGTGCTGGGCCTGGCGCAGTGGCTGGGCAGCGTTGAGGTGGGCACGCAGGCGGATCTGGTGGTGCTCGGCGCCGACCTCGAGCTGGATGCGGTGGTGGCACGCGGTGTTTGGCAGGAGGCGGCGCCCTGAGCGCGAGATGGTGCCCTGGCGGTGGCCCTGCCCTGGTTTCACCCTCGCGGATTCGACGTTCTCGTGCACCCAAGCCCTTTTTTGGCTTGCTTGCGAGTTATTCCCCACAACGCTAGGGCGGCGGCGCCTCGGTCTGCACAGCGGTGATAACCAACCGCTGCTGAGCCAGGCTGCCCGCCCAGAGCGGCCAGCACGTGGTCAGAGTCGTGCGGTCCGGCCCCGCCTGTTGTAGCGGTCGGGTGTCGTTCGGCTGCACGATCTGGCGCTCGGTGACTCTGTAGTGGTAGTCCCCCCAGCGCGTCTCCAGGATGACCTCGTCGCCAGGCTGCAGATCGCCAAACTTGATCCAGTAAACGTTGTGGGCGGCAACCCCCACATTCCCGTGCTGCCCCGGCCAGGGAGTGCTCGGATAGTGACCTGGACCGGCCGCCAGCACCTTGACGCTGATACCCTCCGCTATGGCCGCTCGATAGTCGAACTTCGGCACTCGAATGGCAAAGGCGATGCCGTCCTGGACCCGGGCACTGGCGGGCGGCACCTGCCCAGCGGGGAGGGGCGGCGTGGCGCCCGAGTGGTGAATCTGGCTCCAGCGGGTGTCGAGCTGGCTCTGCTCGTTGGCGGACTGCAGATATTGGCTGCCGGCCAGCCCGAGCAGGCTCAGCCCCACCAGCAACAGCGCCAGGCCTAACAGCCGGCGCGCTCCCAACCGGCGGAGGGAGCCACGATGGCGCGTGGGAAGGACGGTTGTGCTGTTCACGGGGCCGGGCCGATCGTACAGGCGCTGCTTGGCTGTCAGCCCGTCTTGAGCTGGGATGGATCCGCGCGAGGTCTCTTCCGCTGGCCTCTGCGGCCGCGCGCAGCCGGCTTGTCAGCTCGGGCCAGTGCCCGGCCGGCGAGGCGCTGGGCGCGGCTGAGCCGCCGGTCCTGCCGCTTGCCGTGCTCGACGGCGAGGACCTCCTCCAAGCCTTCGCGCAGGTCGCCGGCGCTCTGTCGGACTTGAGCCTCGGCCGCCCTGAGCTCGAGCAGCTGAGCTTCTGCCGCTGCCAAGTGCTCGCGTGAGCGCTCAAGTTCCGCGCTGAGCCGCTCAGCCTTCCTGGCATCGCGCCGGAGGCGGGTGAGGACTTGCTTCAACTCGGCTTCGGATGCCATGGCCAGAGCTTAGCCAGCGGGAGCCCTCCGTCGCAACGTCGCTCCCTCGGAGGAACCCCGCCTGCCGCCCCATCACCTACCCTCTGTCGGCGAAAAACTGGCTTGCTCAGCAGATGGTGGCCAAGAACTTTTCGCGAAAGGCTACCGCATCGACCTCCAGCGCGAGTTCGACAGGGCCATCTTCCCGACGGCCCGGACGCAGGTCCGCCACAGTCATGCCCCGCGTGTGTTCACCCCTCAACTCCACCCGAAGCTGGGCCTTCCGGTAGGTGGCGAGGGCGCGCTCGAGCGCTATTCCGGCCGCCAGCGGATCATGCAGGGCGCAGGTGCGAAAGCCCATGAACGCCTGGTAGCGATCCAGATAGAACTGGAGGATGTCCCAGCAGAAACGGGCGGTGTCGCGCTGGGAGTGTTCGATCCGCTTTTGGTCTGCCTCGCTGAGCAGCGCCCGCATGGTCACGTCGAGCCCCACCATGGTCACCGGCCAGCCGGCTGTGAAGACCAGGTCGGCGGCTTCCGGATCGTGCCACACGTTGGCCTCGGCGTGGGTTGTCACATTGCCGGGCGCAAGAGCCGCTCCGCCCATGACCACAACGTGGGGAATCAGCTTCGGCAGGTCGGGGTCCAGCAGCAGCGCGAGACCGAGGTTGGTCAGCGGCCCGATGGCCAGCAGCGTCAGCTCGCCCGTCCTCTCATGTGCCAGGCGGATGATCTGCTGCGCCGCCTGGCCTCGGTTTGGCTCGACGCTGGGCTGCAGTTGATTGGTGTTGCCCAGTCCGTCCTCGCCATGGATGTGGGTGGAGATGTCGACCGGTTGGGCCAGCGGCCGGTCCGCACCGACGACCACCGGGATGCCGGAGAGCCGCGCCACATCCAGCACCCGGATGGTATTCCGGGCGCCCATGAGCGGTGTCACATTGCCGTGCACGCTGCCGACAGCGATCAGATCGCAGAGCCCGCTGTTCGCCAGGTAGAGAATGGCCAGGGCATCATCGATGCCTGTGTCGCAGTCGAGCAGAACTGGCAGCTTGTCAGACAACTAAAGACCTCCAGGGTTGAGCGGCCGAGGGAACGTCGATTGAGCGCGGTCCGCCGCAGCATCGGCGCACCTGATGACGAAGCCGACGAAGGCGACCCTCCTACGTGGTTTGGGTGGCTGTGCCGGCCTGGGCCAGGGCCGCTTCCCAGTCCAGCCCGATGATCCTGAGCAGCTCTTTGCGATCGGGCAGAGATGACTGGGCGCCGGGCCGAGTGACTGCCGCGGCCGCCACCGCGCTTCCCAGTCGCGCACCGGTCGCTAGATTGGCCCCCGCAGCGAGAGCGGCGGCCAGACCGCCTACGAAGGCATCGCCCGCGGCAGTGGTGTCGACAGCTGTGACCCTGTGCGCCGGCAGACCCATCCGGCGCTCGCCCTCGACTACCGCACCCTGGCTGCCCCGCGTGGTGATGACGGCGCTGGCACCGCGACGTCTGAGCTCCCGGCCTGCCTGCTCGCCCGACAAGCCCGAGATCGAGGCAGCCTCGTCCTCGTTCACGATCAGCACGTCGACAGTGCGGAGCAGGTCGTCACTGAGTGGGGCCGCGGGAGCCGCGTTGAGCAGCACCCGGGCTCCCCGCCCCTGTGCCTGGCGGGCTGCCTGCGCCACCGCTGCCAGGGGTATCTCCAGCTGCAGGACCAGCAGATCACCGGCGCTGAGAAGGCTCAGCGCACGCTCCACGTCCGCCAGTCCGATCTGGGCGTTGGCGCCCGGGGCGATGGCTATTGCATTCTCAGCTTGGGGGTCAACGAGGAT
>JALZAW010000568.1 GCA_030948155.1 Candidatus Dormiibacterota bacterium
GTTGCCAACCGCGCCTCCGCGCGGGCCACCTGCTGCCGGAGATCGTCAACCTCGGCCTGGTTCTCCAGCTCTGCCCGATCCCGCTCCTGACGATGCCTGAGCTGGACCGCCCGGGCTGTCAGCTGCTGGTGCCGGAGAGCGGTTTCGGGCACGTTCATGCGGGTGGCGTGGCTCTGAGAACTGTATAGTGGCGGCCTCGCTCCATCACGCCTGAGCGCTGCTGCACGCGGTAACCAGCATCGTTCAGCCAACGCTCAAGAGCTTGCAGGTGCTGCTGCGGCTGGAGCACAAGCCAGGCCAGGCTGGCCACCACAACCGGCGACCGGCTCAGGATGCGGATGATGCTGTGGCCGCCCAGCCCGGTTAGGACCGCACCCTCCACCTCGCCCGGGAGCAGGGCCTGCAGACCGTCGCCGCGGCGCCTCTCCAGCTCTGCCGGCAGCAAGGCATACCCGGGCACCGTGAGTTCAGTCGCGATGACCTTCAGACCCCTACCGCGCAGCGCCAGAGCCAACTGGCCACCGCCGGCTCCAATGTCCGCGACCGAACCGGCTGCCGGCACCGCGCCCAGAACCGCCCGGAGGCGGGGTGTGAGCCGGAGACGTCGGCCAGCGGCGCCCGGCGCCTCGCTGGAACCCTCTCCCACGAGCTCGGTCAGCGCTATTCGATCACCGCCAGGACCTGGCCTTCCTTGACCACCTCCTGTTCTTTGACCCTGATTTCCTTGACAGTGCCGCGAATGGGGGCGGTGACCGGGATCTCCATCTTCATCGACTCCAGGATGAGCAATACTTCCTCTTCCTCCACCTGCTGGCCGACTTCGGCTTGGACCCTCCAGACGTTGCCCACGAGCTCCGCCCTCACCTCCATGCGCGGCCAGGCAACTACGCCTCCTCGCTCCCAGCCAGCTCGCGGCCACGGCTGGACAGCTCGTCCACCACCGCCGGATCCGCCAGTGTGGTGGTGTCGCCGAGCTGCCGGTTCTCGGCGACGTCGCGAAGCAGGCGGCGCATTATCTTGCCCGAACGCGTCTTCGGCAGCTCGGGTGTGAACACTATGTTGGCGGGGGCGGCGAACTTGCCGATACGGCGAGCAACGTGCTGGCGGAGCTCCTGCATCATCTCCGGCGAGCCGTCTGTTCCGCCTTTGAGCGTGACATAGGCGACCACCGCCTGGCCGGTCTGGGCGTCGCTGCGTCCACATGCCGCGGCTTCGGCGACTTTCTGATGGTCGACCAGAGCCGACTCGACCTCGATGGTGGAGATGCGATGGCCTGCCACGTTCATGACATCGTCGATCCGGCCCAGCAGCCAGAAATCGCCCTCCTCGTCGACGCGGGCGCCGTCCCCCACGAAGTAGATGCCTTCGTACTTGGACCAGTAGGTTTCCTTGTATCGCTCCGCATCCCCGTGAATGCCGCGCAACATGGCGGGCCAGGGCTGGCGCAGGACCAGGTAACCACCCCCACCGGAGGGCACCGGCTCGCCCTTCTCACTGAAGACTGCCGCGTCCACAGTGGGAAATGGCTGCGTGGCGGAGCCCGGCTTGAGCGTCGTGACTCCGGGCAGCGGCGTGATCATGATCATGCCGGTCTCGGTCTGCCACCAGGTGTCGACGACAGGTGTGCGGTCGCCGCCGATGTGCTCGCGATACCAAAGCCAGGCTTCGGGATTGATCGGCTCGCCGACGCTGCCGAGCACCTTCAATGATGAGAGGTCGTGCTTGCGTGCGTACTCAGGCCCCCACTTCATGTGGGAGCGGATGGCCGTGGGAGCCGTGTACAGAACACTCACGCGGTAGCGCTCAACGATTTCCCACCATCGATCCTTGTCGGGGAAGTCAGGCGTCCCCTCGTACAGCACGCTGGTGGTGCCGTTGCACAGCGGCCCGTAGACGATGTAGCTGTGACCGGTGATCCAGCCGACATCGGCGGCACACCAATAGACGCTGTCCGGCTTGATGTCGAAAACGTAGTGGTGAGTGGTGGCGGTCCCGACCAGGTAGCCGCCCGTGCTGTGCACTATGCCCTTCGGCTTGGCAGTCGTGCCCGAGGTGTACATGAGGAAGAGCACGTCTTCAGCGTCCATGGGCTCGCAGGGGCAGCTCTCAGGCTCGTCGCTGACGTCAGCGCAGAGATCGTGCCACCACACATCGCGCCCCTCGGTCATGGGGACCTCGGCTTCAGTGCGCCTCAACACCACCGCGTGACGCACGCCGGGCGAGGCG
>JALZAW010000569.1 GCA_030948155.1 Candidatus Dormiibacterota bacterium
TCCACATCTCGGAGCTCTCCTGGGACCGCGTGAGCCGCGTCACCGATGTGCTGACTGTCGGTCAGGAGATTGACGTCAAGGTCATCAAGCTGGATGCCGACCAGACCCGAATCAGCCTCTCGCTGCGCCAGCTGGAGGAGGACCCCTGGGAGCGCCTGGTCAGGACGGTGCCGGTCGGCGAGATAGTCAGCGGCGAGGTGACGAAGACCAAGAAGTACGGCGCCTTCCTCCAGATCATGTCCGGCATCGAGGGCCTGCTTCACATCTCCGAGCTCTCTTGGGACCACGTCGAGAAGACCGAGGACGTTCTCAAGGTCGGCGAGGAGATCCAGGTCAAGGTCATAGGTATCGACACCGCCCGCCGACGCGTCTCGCTCTCCTTGAAGCAGCTGGCCGGCCAGCCGCCAGGCTACCGCGGCGGCGGCACCTACGTCTTCGACGACTGACGGCCTGAACCGGGGAGCGGCCCTCCTGCCCGAATGGGGCCAGCGGGCCGCCGGTGGACCGATGTCGGTTGTCGCTCGCCCCCGCTGTCGCTCCTGCCACGTCCACCGCCGAGGCCTAGGGCCGCGGTCGTTATGAATCCGGCCTCTCGACCTGACGCCTCAACGCTGGCGGGGGGAGCTGAGCCTGCCGAACTGGCAGACCTGTTCGACTTCTCACAGCGGCTGCGTTTCCGGCCGATGTATGTGGGCCAGGCCCGGCGGCTGCTGGCGGGCGAATCCGCGCTTGCCGCTGACATCTCAGGCTGGGCGCCCGGCTACCCGGGCGAGGAGACCCTGCAGGCTGCCCGCATGCTGCTTCGCCAGGCCGAGGCGGGTCGGCTGGTGCGCGGCTTCGGCGTTTACCTCATGGTCCGCCGGAGCGATGCCCAGGTCCTCGGCGGCATTGGCTTTCACGGCAAGCCCGAGCACGGCCGGGTGGAGGTGGGGTACGACGTGGCGCCCAGCGCTCGGGGCGAGGGCTATGCGACCGAAGCTGTGCGAGGGCTGACCGGCTGGGCCCTGCAGCAGCCTGGCGTGCAGGCGGTGCTGGCCCGGACGGCGGCTGATAACGCCGCCTCGCTGCGCGTCCTGGAGAAGGCGGGCTTCATCGCCTGCGGCGGCCCTGACGCTGAGGGGCTGCTCCCCTTCGAGCGGCGGCGAACGCGGGTCTGAGCACTGCCGGATGAAGGTGACCATCTGCGACGTCAGCCCTCGCGACGGGCTGCAGAACGAGAGCAGCAGCCTCAGCTCTCGCATCCGGGCGGAACTGGTGCAACGACTCGCGGCCGCAGGCGTCCCGCGGATCGAAGCCGTCAGCTTCGTCAACCCTGACCGCGTGCCGCAGATGAGCGGTGCCGAGGAGGTCCTGGACCTGGTCGAACGGCGGCCGGCAGTCGTCTACGCGGGGCTGGTCCTGAACGAGCGGGGGTTCGACAGGGCTGTGAGCGCCGACGTGGACGAGGTCCACTACGCCTTCCCGATCACCGACCGGTTCGCGCGGGAGAACCAGAACACCACTGTGGCTGAGGCGATAGATCTCGCGCGCCGCCTCGCCGTTCGGGCCCGTGAGCGTCAGATCCCCTTCACGGTGACTCTCAGCGCCGCCTTCGGCTGTCCCTTCGAGGGTGGGGTGCCGGCGACCCAGGTTCTTCGGGTGGCCGAGCAGCTGCAGGCGGAGCCGCCCGCGGAGCTGGTCCTGGCGGACACGATCGGGGTGGGGGTGCCGAGCCAGGTGAGGGAGTTGGTAAGAGGCCTGGACGACCTGGGCGTGGAGCAGATCGGCTGCCATTTTCACAACACCCGCAACACAGCTGTCGCCAACGCGGTGGCGGCGCTGGAGTGCGGCGCCACCGTGCTGGACGCCTCGGTAGGCGGCACCGGCGGCTGCCCGTTCGCACCCCGCGCCGGGGGCAATTTGGCCACCGAGGACCTGCTCTACACGCTGCACGGCATGGGTATTGCCACAGGCATTGATCTGGATGCCATGATCTCCGTCGGTCATTGGCTCGGCGAGCAGCTAGGCCGCGAGTTGCCGAGCCAGGTGGGACGGGCGGGCACGTTTGCCCCAGTAGCCGGCTGACGGCCAGCTCAGCCGAGCCATCACTGCGTCGCGAGCGGAGGCGCTGGCCGCCAAGAGTGAAATGATCTGGGCTGGTCGGCCGTTATAGTGGTGTCAGCCTGCGCCGAACAGGCCTGACATTCGTATTCACAGGAGGTGCCCGCCCCCACCGCATCCAAAC
>JALZAW010000570.1 GCA_030948155.1 Candidatus Dormiibacterota bacterium
CTGTTGTCCCGAGGCCCATGGCGATTTACATACATCGATTGCTGCCCTCATGGCCGAAGCGGCGCAATCCTTTGATGTCGCACACCGACCCGGCCCGGCCATACGGCCCGCCCAGGGCGGTTCGCCTTGCCATCGTGGACGACCACGAGGTCTTCAGGATGGGCCTACGGAGCCTGCTCGGCCGTGCGCCCCATCTGGATGTCGTCTGGGACACCGCCTCCGCCCACGACGCCTTCGAGCGGCTTCAGGTGGAACCGGTCGACGCGGTTCTGATGGACATGAACCTCGGCGGTCCGATCGACGGTGTCCAGGCCACCGAACGCATGATCGCCGCTTGGGCCGGGCTGAAGGTGATCCTCATCAGCGGTCTGGTGGATGAGCGGCGTTTGGTGGCCGCGAAGGTGGCCGGTGCGGCGGGATTTCTGCCCAAGGAGCTGGACGCGGACGAGATGGTGGAGGCGATCGTCCGCATGGTCTCCGACACCCTGCCCAGGCCGGGCGACGCGATTCCCTCGCGGGGAGAGGTCACCGGCCCCGTAACGGGGGGCCGGCCTCTCAACGCCTTCGAGACGCTGAGCCCGCGTGAGCTGGAAGTCCTCGGCGAGGTGCGCTGGGCGCGCACCAACCGCGAGATCGCGGAGCGCCTGGGCGTCTCAACCACGACGGTGAACAAGCACGTCCACCAGATCCTTCGGAAGCTCGGCCTGCGCAACCGCGCGGAGGCCGCCATCCTGGCCGCCAGGCTGCTCTCGCGGCCGAGGCACGTGCTCTGACGCGGAAATGGGAGAACGGGATGCCGGCGTCCCGATTTGTAGAGGGCATCCGCCTCAGAACCCCGGGTAGGGTGCCGCCCCACCGGGACATCCGAACCTGAATGCTCTATTTCCGCCTGGTTTGCTGCATCATTGACGCCAGCAGGGGGTGTCGCGGTTGTCCACGACAAAGTTGACCGTTGGGGACTCAGGAAGGCACCCGTGCTGTGTATATACGGAGGGATTTGGGAGGGAGGATGGTCAATTTTTACCATTGACTCTTGATTTCCCAAGCGCTTTAGTTCAGTTGGCCCAGTGTTGAGGGGATTCCCGGAGGTGCGAGCCGGGATCGATCGGTAGATTGCCGAGTTTCCCAGGGTAAGAAGAGTCGATCGGGATGCGAGCCCGATCGATCGCGAGGGAGGGTCATTTTTCGAGTGGCATCGCAGTGGCGAGTCAACGCAGGGGGGGGAGCCGGCCTCGAGGAAGAAGGGGAAGGGCAGCCGGTGGCTGCCCTGGACGAGCTTGCGCGCCGCGCCGAGAGCGAGGTGAAGCGGCGGCTGGCTCGTGAACTGCACGATTCCGTGGCCCAGATCCTGACCGCGATGGTCGTGGACATGGAGAACTTCAAGCACGACCAGGCGGAGCGGGAAAGCGTCGTCCGGAAGGTCGACGATCTTCAGGGTTCCACACGAGAGGTCCTGAACAACCTTCGCGAGCTGCTCTATGACCTCCGCGAGGAGCCGTCCCACGACCACAACTTCGTGCACAGGGTCCGGGGTCTCCTGAGCTCTTTCGAGAGCTCCACGGGCATCAGCTCGAAGCTCTCCGTCTCAGCGCGGTGGCCCGCGATGCTGTCGGCGGCGATGGCATACAACCTCTACAGGATCGTCGAGGAGGCGCTCTCGAACGTCCGCCTGCACAGCGGTGCCGCAAGCGTGGACGTGCAGCTCGGTTCGGCCGACAGTGCCGTCGTGCTGACGGTGCACGACGACGGCCGCGGCGTGTTTCGCGTGGGTTCCAGCCGGCGCCCCGGTATGGGCATGGTCGGCATGGAGGAGCGCGCGGTGCTGCTGGGAGGCCGGTTGGACGTGTTCAGCGATGCCCAGCACGGAGGCACCATCGTGACGGCAACCGTACCCGTCGGCTAAGAGCGGAGAACACACTCGCATCAGTCGGCCAAGGCGGGCGGCTCAGGTCCGCGCGGCAGGTTCAGGACCCGTCCGCGGACGTCGCAAGGACAGCGCCGTCGGCTGAGCTCAGGGGGAGTCTTCGGGGCCACTCACCCGAGGCGACCAGCACCATGACGACGACTCCCTCCCCAGCTTGCGGCTCTCCGGCGCCGCACCCGACGCCGGTCCGGCGATGCTCCCACAACCGTTTGCGTCCCGTCAATGACATCGCCGTCCTCCGGCAGGTCATGGGAAGTGCGGGCCCGTCTCGACCACCCCGCTGTTGGTAGAGT
>JALZAW010000571.1 GCA_030948155.1 Candidatus Dormiibacterota bacterium
TGAGGTTGCCGCGCCGCAGGAGGGCGGCGACCTGGGCCAGCAACTGTCGGGGCGAAACGGACTTGATCACGTAGGCGTCCGCAGCGGCGGTCAAGCCTCGCACGATCTGATCCTCGTCGGTACGCTCCGACAGGATCATGAGCGGGGTATAGGGGTTCAGCTGGCGCATCTGCTGGCAGACCCGCATTCCGTCGTGGCGCGGCAGAGTCGTCTCGAGGATGACGAGATCGATCAGTTGTGACTGGAGCAGTTCGAGCGCCTGCTCGGGCTCCGGGGTCGCGTGAACCTTATGTCCCTGCCCCTGCAGCAGGTGACTCAGCAGGTCGAGTTGAAGTGGGTCCTTGTCGACCGCCAGAATCGTTGCCATTGGCTTCCCCCAATTTGTTGGCCAGTGGCTATGAGATACAGACGGTCCGAATTAGGTACCCAGGTCCTTCGCGCTTGCCCCTTGCCCCGAACGGAACGCCGGCCCTCCCAAGCCTTGTTCGCAATCCTACAGGATTAGTCCGTTAAGTCAATAATTCGTAGCCCGATCGTATTTAGATTTGGTGAAGACCTAGACCAGCCCCCCTTGACGCGACGATAGAAAGCTTCTATAGCTAGCCTGTGCTGCTGGCGCAGGTGGAGGGATTCCTGGAGGTCGCTCGGCGTGGCAACGTCAGCCGGGCGGCGGAAGCCATGTTCCTCACCCAGCCCACCCTGACCGCTCGGCTGCACGCGCTCGAGAAGGAACTCGGCGAGCCGCTCTTTGCGCGCACCCGGCGGGGGATGCGGTTGACCGATGCCGGACGCGCCTTCCTGCCCTATGCGGAGCGCGCGATCCGGGCCGTCCGCGACGGCCGCCAGGCGCTCGCCGACGCCCGATCGGTTTCTGCCGGCCGGCTTGTCCTCGGCGCGGCGCCAGCGGTCAGCACCTACGTGCTGCCGGCGCTCCTGCAGCGGTTTGCCGCGACCTATCCACGGGTCGAGGTGGCCGTCCGCACCGGCCACTCAGAAGATGTCCTCCAGATGCTCCTCCGGGAGGAGGTTCAGCTCGCCATGGTCCGCGCGCTTCGGCACCGGGACATCGAATCCATCCCGCTTTACGACGAGGAACTGGTCCTCGTGGTGCCGCCCGGCCATGCGTTTGCCGACCGCAACCGCGTCGGGATCGCCGATCTTTCGTCCGAGCGGCTGATCCTCTTCGACCGCACCTCGAGCTACTACGAGCTCACCCAGACGTTCTTCCTCAGCCTCGGAGTCACACCGCGGGAGGTGATGGAGCTCGACAACATCGAGGCGGCCAAGAAGATGGTCGAGCGCCGCCTGGGCGTCGCCCTCCTGCCGCGCACGGCCGTCTCCGGCGAGATCGCCGCGAAGACACTCAGTCTGGTCACGGTCACCGACGCCCCGCATGTCGCGCAGCAGATCGTGGCCATCCGCCGGCGCGATCAGGGCCGTCCCTCCGGCCCGGTGGCCGCCTTCCTGGCCCTGCTAAAAGACGCCGACCTGCGACCGAGCTAGGCGCTAAACCACCCGGTCTTCCGGCAGCGCCTCCACGAATTCGCGGCCCAGCCGTGCGGCATCGTAGGCCTTCCCGACCAGATGGTGATATGGAACGCCGGAGAAGAAGTGGTGACTCCTGGTCGGAAAGTCCTCGCCCGCCGCGAACTCCTTGCGTTGCAGGGCGATGTAGCCGTCCTGCTGCTCGCTGGACATCGCCTGGAGCAGGACACTGAGGCCATGGCCTTCCGCATGCTGCGCGCCGAGCGTGATGAAGATAAATTTCACGCCCATCTCCCCCAACTCCACAAAGCTGATCGGGTCAGGGTCCTTGAACCATTTGAACGACGATGACCAGTTGAAGGCGAAGCGCGCCTCCGGGAAGCGCTTGCGGATCTGCTCGGTAAAGTGCTCGATCGATCCGCGTTCGGAGGTCGGGAACTCGCACCAGAGCAGGTCCGGGTATCCGCTGTCGAGGTAGCGCAGCCCGCGTTCGACCGCGAGCTCCATGTGGCGCAAGGACTCCGGGGCGTCGACCGCGCTCAGCCCGTCGGTCCGGGCGATCAGGACGAAGTCCTTATTGCCGAGGTCGTCGGCGACATTGCGTGCCATCCGCAGCTTCCCGATCATCTCGTTGACCGCGATCAGCGCTTTGCCCCCGATGTGGCCGCAGCGCTTGGGGAGCACCTGGTCCTCGATGTGTGCCGCCGCCACCCCGGCGGTCACGTAG
>JALZAW010000572.1 GCA_030948155.1 Candidatus Dormiibacterota bacterium
CCTTGGCACCGCCCGCCTGGAACGCCGGTCTACGAGCCTGCGGCCTGCTCCACATCCGACTGTTACAGTCCACGTGGCCAGCAGCTGATGGCCCGCCGCAAGACCGCCCGCCGACACGTTCGCCGGCAGCCCGCCAGCCCTCCCAGCGGTGAGGCCATGCCGTTTGAGCCGAGCGCTGCGGCGACGCCGGCGGTGCTGGTCAGTGAACCACCTTCGGGTCCGCAGGTTAGTGGCCTTGAGGCCGCTCGAGCGGAAATGGGAGCGGCGACCGAACCGCTCTCTCAAGAGCGCGACGACCACCGCCTCGCGCCGCTCGACCGCCTCTACGCAGCCCTCTGGGCCAGCGGCCTTCCCAACGTCCTGGCGCTGGCGCGGCGGGAGATGACTGGGCTCTTCGTGTCTCCCATCTTCTACGTGGTGGCCGCCCTCTTGGCTCTTCTCGTCACAGTCTTCGGCTACCTGCCCAACCTCGCCAACGAGCAGCCCTTCACGATGGGCCAGATCTTTGCCCTGGTCGAGACCCTGATGGTCTTCATCAGCCCGTTGCTGACCATGCGTCTCTTGGCCGAGGAACGGCGGGCGGGCACGCTGGAGCTGCTTCTCACGTCCCCGCTGCGGGATTGGGAGGTGGTGGTCGGCAAATGGCTGGGTGGTTTCGGTGCCTTCTGCGCAACTGCCGCCTTCACGCTTGTCTACCTGGCGCTCATGTCCGTCTATCAGCAGCTCAAGACGGAGCTGCCACTGTTCGGTCACACATATCAGATTCCCGCCCTCGACTACGGCTCCATCTGGGCCGGCTATGCCGGCCTGCTGTTCATCGGCGCCACCTGGACGGCGATCGGGGTGCTTGCCTCGAGTGTGACATCGAACCAGGTGATAGCGGCGATGTTGGCGATGTTTGCGCTGCTCACCCTGCATGTAGGCCTCTCCTTCTCGGTCCAACTCCCGGTTCCGGTCGGGCTGCGGGACGTGCTGGACTACGCCAGCGCCGCCAGCCACTACGCGAGCTTCAACGCCGGACTCATCACGCTCCGCGACAGCGTCTACTTCCTGAGCGTCATGGCGGCTGCCCTCTTCCTGGCGACGCGTGTGCTGGAGTCGCGCAAATGGCGCTGAGCGAGGGTGCGCCGACGGCCCTCAGCCACTCGGGAGCGGCCCCCTGATGCCTCGCGGCTGGGGCGGCCGATTGGCTTTGGTGGCCGCTGGCGCGGGGGTGCTGTTGCTGTGCACGGGAGTCGGCCTGGCGTTGAACGCGGGGGCGGTGGACCGAACTGCCGGGCTGACTCTGGTCTTCGGAACAGCCGCCCTGGCTGTGGGTGGGGTGCTCGATCCGGGCGCCTTTCGGGCGCTTGCCCAAACGCGGCGAGGTAGATTCGCCACTCTCGCCGTTCTCATCAGCACGCTCACCATCGGAATTCTGGGCCTGCTCAACCTCGTGGCCGCCCGCAGCGTCCAGGCGATCGACCTGACGCGCGCCGGCTACTACACGCTGGCGCCCCAGTCGGTGCTGGCGGCCAGGCGGCTGGATTCCGACCTCACCATCACAGGCTTTTTCCGGCCCGACCAGCAGGCGAGCAAGCGAACGGCGACGGGCCTGATCCAGCTCTATCAGCAGCAGACGCCACACATTCGGCTTCGTTTCGCCGATCCCGACCAGGATCCGGCGCTGGCCCAACAGCTGGGGGTGGATATCGCCGGGGATCTTGTGCTGCGTTACAAGGCCAAGCCACCCGTGATCCTGACGCTCGCCTCACAGTCGGAGGCGGATGTGACGGGGGCGCTGCTGCGTCTGGAGTCGAACCGCTCGCCGCTCGTCTGCTGGGCCCAGGGGGACGGAGAACGCGATCTGCTCGACAGGCAGCGCCAGACCGGTTATGCCCAAGCGCAGGATGTGCTGAAGCAGCGTGGCTACCGGCTCCAGACACTGCTCCTCTCGCAGCAAACCGCTGTGCCGGCCGAATGTGAGGTGGTGGCGATAGTCGGCCCCACCAGCACGTTGGCAGCACCGGCACAGGCAGCGCTGAACCAGTATGTCGGCCAGGGCGGCAAGCTGCTCCTCGCCTATGCGCCCTGGCAGGGCGAGGCGGTCACGGCCTCCCTCAACTCACCCCTCAAGGACTTGGGCGTCGGCTTCTCGGGGGGCCTGGTGGTGGAGGGCGACGCCAGCCGCCAGGCCGCCAACGACCGGACGGTGGCGGCC
>JALZAW010000094.1 GCA_030948155.1 Candidatus Dormiibacterota bacterium
TCTCGGCCTCCTGAGTCACAGCGGCGCTCGCTCAGGCCTGCCCCAGGTCGCGTTCACCGAGCGCATCTTCGGCAGGGCCGGCATGAAGCTGGCCGCCCTGCTCACGCTCTTTCTGGCAGTCGGCTGGTTTGCGATCGACACGGTGATCGCGGCCCAAGCGGGCGCCCAACTGCTCCAGGTCGCCGGCGTCGGCGAGCTGGCCCAGAAGCTGACCCTGCCGCTCGTTCTGTTCATCTCCGGCCTCTCGGTGCTGGTTGCTATCTATGGGCACGGCACCATCAGGGTGCTGGAGAAGTGGGGAGCGCTCGTGTTCGGCGGTCTCGTGCTGGTGTTGGTCATCGTGCTGGCCCCCCAGTTCAAGTTCACTGCCGGTCCTACGGTTTCCGGCGCGGCCTATCCGGGTGCCTTCGTGCTCGGCTTCATGACCTGCTTCGCGCTGGTCGCCTCCTGGTATCCGTTCGCCAGCGACTACTCCCGCTACCTCCGGGCTGATACACCTTCGGGAGGCCTTACCTGGTGGCCGGTGGTGGGCATCGCCGTGCCGATGGTCTTGCTCGGCCTGCTGGGCCTCCTGCTGCCGGGCATCGACGCCAAGCTCGCGGCGGACCCGAATGGCGGCGTGCTGGCGGTGATCAGCAAGCACGCGCCGGCGTGGCTCGCGCTGCTCTTTTTCCTGCTCATAGTGGCCGGTGAGCTGCTCTCCAACTACTTGGACGTCTACACCGCCGGCCTCGTCAGCCAGACCCTGGGGCTTAGGCTGCCCCGCTGGCAGACAGCGCTTGGCTGCGGATTGCTGGGAGCGGCGCTGGCGGTCTACGCCGTCACCGTGAGCGATTTTCACAACGCCTATCAGCAGTTCCTCATCCTCACCTACCTGTGGGCGCCGGCCTGGGCCGCGATCGTATTGCTGGGCCTGAACCTTGGGCGCCCGCGCCCGGCTCTTGCCCTGCTCGCCTGGGCGCTGGGCACCACCGTCAGCTTCGGCTTCGTGAACTACGGCAACATCTACCCCGGCGCCCAAGCTTTCAACTACTCGCTGATCTCGGCGCTGCACGGGGCCGACCTCTCCGGCGCTGTGAGCGTGGCGGTCGCAGCGTTGTGCTTCTGGCTCGGACGGAGAGCGCTGGAGGCTTGAAGCCGCTCATAGCTCTAACCATCGCCGGCTCGGACTCAGGCGGTGGTGCCGGCATCCAGGCGGATCTCAAGACCTTCGCAGCCTTCGGTCTGCATGGCACCAGCGTCATCACAGCTGTCACCGCGCAGAACACCAAAGGCGTGGCCGGCTACGAGGAGGTCGGATTGGAGCTGATCCGCCGCCAGTTGGTGGCGGTGGTGGAAGACCTGCGCCCAGCAGCTGTCAAGACCGGCATGCTGGCCAGCGCTGCCATCATCGGGCTGGTGGCCGGGGAGCTGGCGCAGAGGTCCCTGCGGCCGTTGGTAGTCGATCCTGTCATGGTGGCGAAGGGCGGCCACAAGCTGCTCCATGACGATGCGGTAGCCGCCCTGACAGCTCGGCTGATCCCGCTCGCCACGCTGCTCACCCCCAACCTGCCCGAGGCCGAGGTGCTTCTGGGCCGGCCGGTCGGGCAGGGTTTGACCGACCGTCGGCAGGCCGTCTCCGAGCTGCTCCAACTTGGCTGCCCGGCGGTGGTACTGAAAGGCGGTCATTCACCCGATGCAATCGACCTCTACTGCGACTCCGGCCAGCTGGTCGAGCTGCCGGGACGCCGCGTCGCAACCTCGAACACGCACGGCAGCGGCTGCACGTTTGCCGCCGCCATCGCGGCCGGCCTGGCGCTGGGGTGCTCCTCATTGGAGGCCGTGCGCCAGGCCAAGGAGTTCATCCAAGGGGCGGTTGAGAATGGGCTGGAGATCGGGGCCGGGCACGGCCCCGTCAACCCGCTCTGGCGACACTGGCGGCCGGAGAGTGGCGCCGGTAGCCGCTAGTGGAGCCTAGCGGCCAGATGCGGAGCATCCGCCGCCCCAGGAGCCACCCCACGAAGCAGGCTTCGACTTCGCGGGGACCCCGGGTTGGCACCGCCCGCCTGGAACGCCGGTCCTTGAGCCCACGGCCTGCTCCACATACGACCGTTACACTCCACTAGCCAGAGGGTCATGGAGTTTCACTTCTCGCCGCGACCCAACCGCGCTGCCGAGATCGAGTGGCGGCCCTGGAGTGAGGAGGCGTTTCGGGAGGCGCAGCGGGCGGACAAACCTGTGCTGCTCTCCATCTCAGCCGTGTGGTGCCACTGGTGCCATGTGATGGACGAAACCAGCTATTCCGACGATCGGGTGATCGGCCTCATCAATCGCGAGTACGTCCCCATCCGCGTCGACAACGACGTCCGGCCGGACGTGAACCAGCGCTACAACATGGGCGGCTGGCCGACCACCGCCTTCCTCACGCCCGAGGGCGACATCCTGACCGGCGCTACCTACCTGCCGCCCGAGCAGATGACTGCTGCCCTGACCAAGCTCTCCGGCTACTACCGGGAGAACCGCGCCGAGATCGATGTTCAGGTAGTCAGGGGGCGCGAGACGGCGCGACAGGCGGCGGCGAGCAGCGCCGGCACGCTGCAGCCAGGACTGGTCGACCGGATCCTGGGCAATGTGGAACAGGCCTACGATCCCGAGTACGGCGGCTTCGGCGACGCGCCCAAGTTCCCCCAGGCCGACGCCATCGCGCTGCTGGCAGAGCAGTCGCTCCTGCGCGAGGAGCCGCGGCTGCTGGAAATGGCGCGCCACACGCTGGCGCAGATGGCCGGTGGCGGCACCTACGACCACGTGGAGGGCGGCTTCTTTCGCTACTCGACGACGCGGGACTGGTCAGTGCCTCACTTCGAGAAGATGCTGGAGGACCACGCGGGTCTCCTCTCCGCGCTGGCGCTGACCGGCCAGGCGGAGATCCTCGACGACGCCGTCCGCTACCTGGAGACAGTGCTGCGCGACGAGCAGACCAGCCTCTACGCCGGCAGCCAGGATGCCGACGAGGACTACTACGCCCGGGATGCTGCCGGCCGTCAGGAACTGCGCTTTCCCTACGTCGACCGCCGCGTCTACGTCGCCTGGAATTGCGCACTCGCTGTCGCGTACCTCGACGCCGACGCGCGTCTCGACCGGCCGCGGTTGCGGGAGCGGGCGCTGCAGGTGCTCGACGCCGTCTTCCAGCGTTTCAGCGACCCTGCCGGCGGCCTGCTGCACACCGACGGCGTGGGCAGCCAGCTGGGCGATCAGGTCTGGGGCCTGCTCGCCTGCGTGCGTGCGGGTCAGCAGCAGCGGGCGAGCCAGCTGCTCCAGGTTCTGCGGGAGCGCTACGCCGACGCCTCACTCGGCGGCTACTTCGACCACGCGGCGGTCGACAGCACCGCCCGCCTGGCGCAGCGTCAGAAGCCACTCGGCGAGAACGCAATAGCGGCTCTGGCGTTGGCGGAGATGGGCGAAGCAGACCTCGCTCGGCAGGCGCTGGAGTCCGTGGCCGCGCTCTCCCGTCAGTACGGCCTGATGTCGGCGGTCTTCGCGCGTGCCCTTGACCGGCTCGGCCGAGAAACAGTCAAGGTCAGCACTTCCAGCGCCGATTTGGGCCGTGCCGCGCTCAACGTCTACCCTTACTCGGTGCTCGAACCTGGTGAGGCGGGCAGCGCACTGGTTTGCGTCGGTACCCGCTGCCTTCCCCCTGCCTCGACGGCTGCAGAGCTGAAGGAACGCTTGGCCCAGCTCGGCTCCCCAGTTGGCTAGCGACGTCGGCCGGTCGACCTACAAGCGGGAGAGCCGGCGCCATTTCCGGCAGCGCGTGGACCAGGCGCTGGCGAGTCCGCGGCTGCAGGAGGCACTGACCGGCTCCCTACCGCGGATGCGGGACCGTCGGGACGTCGGCTTCCTCTCCCAGGACTTCGAGGCCGGGCGGGCTGATCTCAAGGCGCGCCGCCAGGCCAACCTGCCCCGGCTGCAGGAGCTGGCGCGTGAGTTTCGCGAGAATCTGGAGGCCGTCGGCGGCGTTTACCATCGAGCCCGTGACGCGGCGGAAGCCCGGGCGACCATCGCCCGCATCTGCCAGGCCGCGGGGGCGGGGATCGTCACCAAGTCCAAGTCGATGGCGACAGAGGAGATCCAACTCAACCAGCATCTGGAAGCGCTGGGCATGGACGTGGTGGAGACGGATCTGGGCGAGTTCATAGTCCAGCGTCTTCACCAGCACCCCTCCCACCTGGTGGCCCCCGCCCTGCACCTCACAGTGCAGGACTGGGCGGATGAGCTGGGCACCGAGCCTGAAAAGGCAGCCATCCTGGCGGAGGCGCGGACGCTGCTGAGGCAGAAGTTCATCGACGCCGCCGTCGGGATCTCCGGGGCCAACGCCGCGATCGCGGAGACCGGAACCGTGATGATCGTCACCAACGAGGGCAACGCCGATCTCACCATCACGCTGCCCCGCGTCCATATAGCCGTTTTCGGCCTTGACAAACTGACCGCCAGCCTCGACGACGCGGTCGCCATGCTCCGCATGCTGCCGCGCTCCGCGACCGGTCAGAAGATGACCAGCTACGTCAACTGGGTGACGGGTCCCTCCCGCTCGGCTGACATCGGCGGCATCCTCCAGACCGGGGCTCACGGTCCGCGCGAGATGCACTGCGTGGTCATCGACAACGGCCGCAGCGAGATGCTGGCGGACCCACTGTTCGCCACCGCGCTGACTTGTGTCCGTTGCGGTGCCTGCTCCAACGCCTGCCCCAGCTTCATGGCTGTTGGTGGTCATCAGTTCGGCCACATCTACAACGGCCCGATCGGACTCGTGCTCACGCCGTTCCACCACGGCCTGGAAGCCGACGAGCTGCCCCAGTCACTCTGCACCCAGTGCAATGCCTGTCAGGAGATCTGCCCCGTCGACATCCCACTGCCGCGCCAGATTTTGGAGCACCGCCGCCACACCCATCGGAAGACGCTGACCAAGCGTGCACTGCTGACGACCTGGGCGGCCGGCGCTCTGGGTCAGGCCTCGATGGGGCTGGCGGCGACCTTGAGCCATCTGGTGCCGGCCGGCCCTGTTCGGCTGGCCAGTCCCCCGCTGCGGCGCCGTCTGGCGCCGGGTGGCCCCGAAGCGGCGGCGCCGGCCACCATCTTCGCCTCCTGCCTGGTGGACCGCGTCCTGCCCGAAGCCGGCCTGGCGCTGAACCGCATCCTTCGAGCTGCAGGCTACCGGGTCGAGTTCCCCCGGAAACAGTGGTGCTGTGGCTTGATCTGCGCCAATGCCGGTGACTTCGCCAAGGGCAGCCGGCTCGACAAACAGCTGACGCGGGCTCTGGCCGAGTCCGAGGGTCCGATCATCACGCCCTCCGCCTCGTGCTATGGCGCCTTCACCATGGACGCCGGTGAGTGGGGCGAAAGGTCGCCGGCAGCTGAGCAGGTGGCGGCGCGCATGCGCGACTCCACCCGCTTCGTGCTGCAGCTGCTGGAGGAGCGACCGGAGCTGGTTGCCAGCCCGGCCGGCGAAAAGCTGCAGGTCGCCTACCATGATTCCTGCCAGAGCAAGCGGCAGCTCGGCTTGGTCGAGGAGCCGCGCCGGGCGCTGGAGCTGGCCGGCTACGAGGTCATCGGTCTTCCCGATATCGCCAACTGCTGCGGCTTCGGCGGCACCTTCATGATGGACTGGCCCCAGGTCGCCGACCGGCTGGCCGAGTGGAAGCTGGACGCCGTGGCGAAGACAGGTTGCACAGTGGTCGCCTCTGACAATCCTGGCTGCCTGATGCACATCGCCGCCGCTGCCGAAAAGCGCGGCCTCGACCTGCGCGTGGCGCACGTGCTCGAGCTTGTCGCTGAGAGGTTGGAAAGCCAGAGCCCATAGCCGCTCAGCCAGGCGCCAGGCGACTGGGACGAATTACAGCACCCACGACTTGCCAGCCCGCATAGGTAATCCGTACCATGTTCGCGGGGGTCCTCGGACCAGCGCTTCATCCGCCCGCTGGCGGTCCGGGCCTGGCTGCTCGAAAGACCTTCACGGGGGATCGATCAATTTGAGGCGATTCGCGCTCCTCGTGGGCGTGGTGGCAGTCCTGTTGGCCGCCGGCGGCGTGACCGCCCACGCCGCGGAGACTGGCTTTCAGGTCAAGCTTGCGGCTGCCCAGCACCAGCTGGACCAGGAGCAGCAGGGCGGCGTGCCGGCGGAGGCGCTCAGCCCCCTGCGTGAAAAGCTGCACGGCATCGAGCAGGCCCGCTTCGGACCTGTACCTGCCGGTTGGCTTCCCTACGGCAGCCCGAGCGCCCAGATAGACGCCGTGGCCCGCGAGGCACGCGTTGTTTGGGACCGCACGATCGCGCAGGACCGGCCCCTCGCAGCGGCGTCGCTGCAGGCATTGGCACAGGCTGACCCCAACCTTCAGGCGGCCACCAAGGCCTCCTATCAGCAGCGCATCGACGGGGCGGCCAGCCCGGCGGCCCTGGTCCAGCTGGCGTCCGAGCTTCGCGACAAGGCCAACTTCGCCACCACCGTCCGCAAGGCAGTAAGCGATTTACAGCCCAAACGCGACGCGCTCGCCGCGGCCATTGAGAAGGCGAAGGGCCGCGGCCTTCAGGTTGACGCGGCCCAAAAGGCGGTGGCCGATTACGACGCCCTGGCCGCGCTGCCGGCCGACCAGATCGGCCAGCGCCCAGCGGCAGTGGGCCAAGTACTCGACGCCGAGACCGCCAGCCTGGGAGGCCGGCAGACTCTAGCCGACCTGCAGACCAAGCGTGATGCACTGGCAGGCCTGATCGTCAAAGCCACTGCCAAGAACATCGCGGTGGACGAGGCCCAGAAGGCCGTCGCCGCCTACGACGCTTTGAAGGACCTGCCGCCTGATCAGGCTGGGCAGCAGGCACCGGCTGTGGGGGCAAGCATCGACGCTCAGAGCGCCTCGCTGCAGAAGAAGATCAAGGCCGCCGACACCCCGCCGCCGCCCGCCACGGGCGGCTGCCTGGCCGACCTCGGCGCCGGCCACGTGATCATCATCCACCTGGGCTCACAGCATTTGGACGCCTACGACAACGGCTGCCTCTACATGTCAATGCCTGTCACCACCGGCCGGGCGGCGCTTCCCACCGACCAGGGCACCTTCCACGTCTTCTACAAGACGACCAACTACAAGATGATCTCCCCCTGGCCCAAGGGCAGCCCCTACTGGTATCCGACGGTGATGGTGCCGCACGTCATGGAGTTCGTCTCCGACGGGACCTTCATCCATGACTCGCCCTGGCAGCCCGACTCGACCTATGGTCCCGGTTCGCAGAACACCGGGTGGGCCAGCCACGGCTGCGTGCACGTCCCCGGCTACGCCATCAACAAGCTGTACGACTGGGTCCAGATCGGCGACACCGTGATCAGTCAGCCGTAAGCCCCCGCGCCCGCCGGTAGCCTGGTTCCCCGATGAGAGCGCTGGCCCTTGACGTCCCGGCCCAGCAGCTCGCGGTGGACGCGGTGGCATTGCCCCTCGCAGGCGCCCAACCGCTTGGCGGCGCCGCCCTGGAGCTGGACAGGCTCCTCGGCGGGCTGATCTCGGAGGTTCTCGGCGCCGGCGAGCACCGAGGGCGCCCGAACGAGGTGCTGCCCCTGCACACCAGTGGCCGCATCAGCGCCCGTCGGCTGCTCCTCTACGGCGTCGGCTCAGGTCCCGACCTGGATGGTCAACGCGTGCGCTACGCCCACCACGAAATGGTCCGCGCGGCGCGCAGCTATGGATACCGCCGGCTCGGCGTCGTCTGCGCGCCGCCACTGAACGCGGGCCAGGTGGGCGCTGTGGTTGAAGGCTGCGTCATGGGCGCCTGGGAGCGCCGCAGCCGGCAGACAGGCAGCCGGGCGACCAGCCTGGACGAGCTGCAGGTGACCGGGTTCGGATCCGGTCGAGAAGACGACGTGGCCGCCGCCTTGCAGATGGGCGAGGCCACCAACCGCGTCCGCGAATGGCAGAACCTACCGGCCAACGAGCTGACGCCGGAGGCGCTGGCGGGCATCGGGCGCGAGGTCGCAAGCAGGCATGGGCTCGACCTGGAGGTGCTCGGCCCCGATGAGCTCCGGGCGGGCGGTTACCGGCTCCTGTTGGGAGTGGCCGCCGGGTCGGCCGAGCCGCCCCGGCTGCTGCGGTTGGAGCATCGGGGAGCGGGCGGCAGTGGCCCCCGCCTGGCGCTCGTCGGCAAGGGCATCACCTTCGACTCGGGCGGCCTTTCGCTCAAGACCGCGACGGGCATGGAGACCATGAAGGCCGACATGGCGGGAGCCGCGGCGGTTCTCTCCGCGTTGGACGTGATTGCCGCGCGCCGCCTGCCGCTGGACGTGATGGCAGTGGTCGCGGCGACCGAGAACATGACAGGCCCGGCGGCCCAG
>JALZAW010000095.1 GCA_030948155.1 Candidatus Dormiibacterota bacterium
CGCCAAGCCTCGCCGTGGCCCATCTCCAGGGTGCGGTAGCGCTGGTGCCGGGCGCCGATGCCGCAGCCCGCGCGGCCGTTCTCGACGAGCTGGCCGGCGCCGCGGACGCGGCCGGTGACCATACCGCGGGTATTCCCGCCCTGCAGGAGCTACTGCAGCTGGCCGTAAGTGCGGACGTGCAGGTCACCACGCGCCTCCGTCTCGCGTCATTTCTCTCCGCAGGTGGCGGCGACCTGCCGGAGGCGGAGAGGCTGGTGGGGGAGGCGGTGGCTCTCGCGCAAACCGCGTCGCCAGCCCGGCTGGCGGCGGCGCTGAACGAGTTCGGCTGGATCCGGGGAGAAGGCGGTGACCTCGAGGGCCAGGTGCGCTTTGCCGGGGAGTCACTCGCGCTCGGCGAGACGGGCGGTGACGCCGGCGCCCAGCTCCGGGCCCTCGGCCCGCTCGCGCATGCCCACATGCTGCTTGGTCGGCTCGGGGAGGCACGCGCCGCCAATGACCGAGCCGTTGCGATGGCGAGGTCGGCCGGTGACCTGGCGCAGCTGGAATGGCACCTCAGCGTGCGCAGCGAAGTGCTCGCGACGGCTGGCGACATCGATGCCGCGATCGCGGTCGTAGCACCACTGGCCGGCTCCGGCCGCGCCACCACTGACGTCGTGCACTCGAACCTGGTGCGGTACCTCTGGCTCGCCGGTCGGTGGGATGAATCACTGGCCAGCGCTCGCAGGCTCCTGGCCGAAGCTCCGACCCAGGTCCCGGTTCGCACCGCCTGGGCGCTGGCGGTCGCTGGTGCTGTCGAGGCCGCCGCGGGCGGTCCGGAGGCCGCTCGCCCATTACTGGCGCTGGGCGACCGCAGTTACGGTGGTCGCGACTTCTATTCGTTCTCGGCGCTTCACGACTGGGGAGCCGGTATGGCGGCATGGGTCTTGGACGACGGCGACACCGCCGTGGTGAGGCTGGAACGATCGGCCTCCTGGCTGGAACGGATGGGCGCGGTCGGCATGCTCCCCTTCGTTCTGGCGGACCTTTGCGCGGTTGCCGCCCTCTCGGACGCGAACGAGGCCGCGGTCGCAGCCCAGGCGGGTGTCGAACGGCTCAACGACAGATCCTCGCCGGTGGTGGGAGCAGCGACACTGGCCTGCGCAGCGCTGCTCGGATCCGGTACACCTCTTGTCTCGGTGGGGATCCTATCCATGACGACCAACCACTCCCCGAGCCTGGTCCGTCCTCAAGTGACAGGAGGAGCTGCCGGCGGTGTAGCGTCCGGGCGTGATTTCGCCGCCCGATCAGGCCGCTCATCCGCGAGCTCGCCAGCTCCCTGGCAGCACCACACCACTCCTTCCAGCATGAGCACGATGAGAGCCAAGAGGACTAGCGGGTTGGTTCCCATGGCATTGGGAGCCTCGCCGGAGAGCGAAACCCGGCGGGTGCGCAGCTCTGGTGGCTGTGCAAGGTAGGACGCTTCCGGCGAGCGCGATCGGCGACTGACCTCATACTGGAGGGCAAGGTATCCACCTTGCCCTGGAGCATCCTTTCCCGCCCCCGGGCCCGCAAGGAGCCCGAGTCAAAGGCCACCGATGCTGCCCCGGCGACGGTTCAGGTCCAGACCCTGACTCCCTCCACGCGCAAGCAGGTGGTATTCGGCCTCCTAGTCGTGGCGGCCCTGGTGCTGGTCCTCTTCCTGGTGCGCGACGTCATGGGTCCCTTTGTACTGGGCGGCCTACTCGCCTTCATGATCGAGCCGCTGGTCAGCCGGCTGACTCGCTCTGGCCTCCCTCGTGCAGTGGCCATCCTGATCACGCTGCTCGCGATCCTGCTCGGCCTGAGCGGACTCTTCGCGCTGCTGGTGCCGCTCTTTACCGACGAAATCCCGCTGCTTCAGGCCCAGGCGACGGGGCTGGCGGTCAGTGCCCAGGGGCAGCTCAGCCAGCTAGAAGGGGCGCCCCCCATCGTTTTTGGCTACAGAATTGACCTCTCCGGCACGGCCCGGCTGCTGGCCGCGCGGGGGGAGGAGTTCTTGCTCGGCCAGTTCGGCAACGCCCTCAGTTTCGCGATCACCGCCCTGGGTACCTTCTTCCAGATCGGCCTGATGCTGCTGATCGCCTTCTTGGTCTCGCTCGACGCCCGCCGCATCGGTCGCTTCCTGCGTAGCCTCTCGCCCACCGCCTACCGCTGGGACCTTGAGGCGGTCCTGGCTGAGGTGGAGCAGATGCTCTACGGCTACGTCAAAGGTCAGCTGGTGGTGGCGCTGCTGATTGGCCTGCTCTCCGGGCTGGCGGTCTGGCTGATTGGGCTCAAGTACGCGCTGGCACTGGGTTTGTTGGCCGGAGTGACGGCCCTGGTGCCCTACCTCGGTCCTTTCTTGGGGGTTGTCCCGGCGGTAGTGGTCGCACTCTCGACCGGCTGGCAGCAGGCGGTCGCGGTGGTGATCACCTATGTGCTGATCGGCACCCTGTTGCTGAACGTCGTCTACCCCAAGATCGTGGGTGGCGCGGTCCGGCTGCCGCCGCTGGTCGTCATCGTCGCCCTGGTCGCCGGCTTCAGCCTGGCCGGCGTGCTAGGCATGTTTGTGGCGGTACCGATCGCAGCCACCGCGCGCATCGCCTACGACCACTTCCAGCTCCGGCTGTTCGGTCCTCCGGGACCCGGCCCTCAGCCGTAGCGGCGGCCTCTTGCTGCCGAGGTCAGATGACCAAGGTGCCGTATGGGGCTCTCAGCAGCCGACAATTAGTGAAGAGAGAGGTCGATGGGCTTCATTCAAGGCCTCCATGGCACCGTAGCGCTGGTCTTGCTGTGCAGCCTGCTCTTCGCAGAGGAGGCTGGCGTCCCCTTGCCCACGCCGGGAGAGCTGACCCTGATCGCGGCTGGTCTGCTGATCGCGACCGGGGGCCTGGACCCCTGGCTCTTCCTGCCCCTGGCGGTCGCCTCTTGCCTGGCGGGGTCAGCCACCGGCTACGGTTGGGCGCGGCTGGTGGGCGAGCATGGGCTCCGCTCGCTCGCTGAACGACTGCACCAGACGGCGCGCTTGGAGCGGGCGAGCGCTCGGCTCCGCCAGGCGGGAGCGCGCGAGATCGCGCTCTCCAGGCTGATCCCGGGCATGCGCGTCTACACCACACTGGTGGCCGGGGCCGCCGGCGTCGAGCGCCGGCGCTTTTTCACCGGGATCGGTCCTGCCACCGCCCTCTGGGTCATCGCCTTCACCCTGCTGGGTGTGGTGGCGGGCGTTCCCGCCGAGCACTTCTTCACCCAGGTCCAGCAGTTGGCCGTCCAGGGTGGGGTGCTGGTGGCGATCGGGGTCGGCGGCTACCTGGCCATCCTGCGCCTGCCCGAGGGCGGCCACGAGGCGCTCTTCCGGCTGCCGCCCGGCCTCCGCATGACGCTGGCCCTGGGCATAGATCTGAGCTTGATCGCCAGCGTGGTGGCGGGAGTGCTGGCGGTGGTTCGACCTCTGATCGGGGCTGGCGACCTCGCCGCCTGGCTGGACCTGGCGGTGGTGCTGGTGGTGATCGCCCTCTTCTACTCGGTGGCAACTCGGCGAGGCGCTCATGCCACCGCCGGAGAGCGAGTGCTGGCTACCAGCTACCTGACCCAGGGCCAGCTCTCGGCTCCCGGACAGCGGAGGCTCAGCAGCCGGCTCCGGGGATTGCTTCGTGACTTGCCCACGGATCCATCGCCCGAACTGGGGCGAGCGGCCGACTTCTTCCGCCTGCTCGGAGATCAGCGTCGGCTGCGCGTAGTCCGACTATTGCTGGAAGAGGAGCGTACGGCAGCCGAGCTGGAGAAGGCTCTGGCCCTTTCCCATCTGGAAATGACTTATCTCTTGGCTGAACTGCAACGCGTTGGCATCCTCGAGGTGGTCGAGCAGAGCCCGGAGGCGGCCCGCACTCGCTATACGATCACAGACCCCTACCTCCGGACCGGTCTCGCAGACCTCCTCGCGGTCGCCATCTCGAGGAGGCCTCTGGGAGCAGGGTCGCCCCCAGCCAGCCCACCCGGGGAGACGCCATAACCGAGGCGTTCTGGATGGCGCTTGACACACCACATGGTGGTGCAAGGCGGGCTACTGGTGGTGAGACGGAGACGGACCACCGGGACCGTAGCACGGCGAGAGCGAGGCCGCGCTGCGCCACGTCCGCCGCTATTTCGTCACCCGGGACAACCTGCGCCGGGCGGTCGCCCGCCTGGTCAACGCCACCTTCCAGGTGCGAGACGAGACCTGGTGGGGCTCGGGTACCGCCTGCGCCTCGGACTCCAAGCGCTTCGGCGCCTGGGAAAGCAACCTGATGACGGAATGGCACGCACGTTACGGCGGCCCCGGAGTGATGATCTACTGGCACGTCGAGCGAAAGTCGGCCTGCATCTACTCCCAGCTCAAGGTCTGCTCCGCAAGCGAGGTGGCAGCGATGCTCGAGGGTCTGCTCCGCCACTGCACCGAGGCCGAGATCGAGTCCGACTACACCGACGCCCACGGCGCCTCGGTAATCGGCTTTGCCTTCTGCCAGCTGCTCGGATTCCGGTTGCTGCCCCGGCTCAAGAACATCGGCGGAGTCCAGCTCTACCGGCCTGACGAGGAGTCCTCCTACCCTGGCCTGGAGGAGGCTCTGACGCGGCCCATTCGCTGGGAGCTGATCGAGCAGCAGTACGACCAGATGGTGAAGTACGCCACCGCGCTCCGACTGGGCACGGCCGAGGCTGAGCAGGTCCTGCGCCGCTTCACCCGCGGTGGCCCCAAGCATCCCACTTACAGGGCGCTGGAGGAGCTGGGGCGCGCGGCGCGGACCATCTTCGCCTGCCAGTACCTAAGCTCGCTCGAGCTTCGACGGGAGATCCACGAGGGTCTGCAGGTGATCGAGCACTGGAACTCGGCCAACACCGTGATCTTCTACGGCAAAGACTCCGAGTTGACCGGCGCCGACCGCGAGCACCAAGAGGTATCGATGCTGGCCCTGCACTTGCTGCAGTCGGCCCTGGTCCACGTCAACACACTGCTCCTGCAGCGGGTGCTGGCCGAGCCGGAGTGGCAGGAGCGCCTGTCCAACATCGACCGACGGGCATTGACCCCGCTGTTCTGGTCAAACGTGAACCCCTACGGTCGCTTCCGCCTGGACATGGAGCGCCACCTTGACCTGGAGGCGGTGCTCCGCGCCAGCCTGGCGGCCCTCCGCTTGTGGTCGCCACCCGGCCTTTATAGGACTCGATCACCAGCGATTTCCAAGGGGCTGAATAATTCAGGTGCAGCCTGACCTCACCGACCCGGGCGAAGCCAGTCTGGCATCTCGAGCGCATCCGCCACTTGGTCCAACCGCCGGACCTTGACGATGCGGTGATCGGTCAACTGGCGAGGGTTCGTCGTCACCCAAACAGCCCGAGCGAAGCCGGCGGCCAGCGCGGCCTCGACATCGACCTTGAGGTCATCCCCGACCATGGCTGTGCTGTTCGCCGCTCCAGCCACAGCCTGGAGAGCGGCATTGAAGGCCCCCGCCGAGGGCTTAACCTGGCTGATCTCGTCGCTGATCACCACCGCATCGACCAGCTCCTGTAGGCCGAGCCGCGCCATCTTCTGGCGCTGACTACGGCTGCCCCCGTTGGTCAGCACGACGGTCTTGACGTGCAGGCTGCGAAGCCCTGTCAGCAGCCCTCGGGCTCCACGTCGCCAGCGGATCGCCGCCGAGGCCTGCACGAATTGGTCGTTCGCCTCCCTTGCTAGGTCGCCGGAGAGACCGCAATCGCGCATCCGGCCCTGATACAGCTCCTCCATCGTGCATCCGCCGCTCTGGTAGGCGGCCCACCAGCGGCGGTGAGCTGCGACGAAGACACCTGGATCGACGTCGTAGCCGCCCAGCACGGAGAGCGCTCGGGAGTACGAGCGACCCGTCGCCACCAGGGTGTCATCGAGGTCGAACACCATGGTTGCAATCGCCGCTCGACGGCTCATGGTGCATACCCTGCCAACGAGAACGACATGGCCAGCAGGCCGTCAAGTCGCCTCGGTCAGCAGCGCCCCGGCATCCTTGGCGCCCTGCCGGATTCCCAGTCCGGCGCGCGTGCTCAGCTCCTCGGGAGCGTAGAGCATCCAGTACGCGTTGACCGCGTGGCCCTCGACCCGATTGCGGCACAGCTCAAGGAAACGGTGTGGGTCAAGCTCCTCGGACATGTGCACGAACACCTCCAGGATGTGCACCCCGGTGAGAACCTGGGCCAGCATGATGCCCTGGGACGCCTCGTGGGCGCAGATCTGGTCGAGCTCGGCCGGCCCCGGCATGCCACAGGCGATGACGATCGAACAGGCGCCTCTCTCGATGAGCTGCTTACCCGCCACCGCGAGATCCTTCATGCCGGGCACCGTGCGCCGCAACACATGGAAACTCTCGCCGTAGCCGTCCATCGTGGCCAGCTTCTCCTGTGCAATTGCACCCATATCGACCCGGGCGAACATCGTGTCTATGACGCCGATTCGCTCCCTGTCCTGTGTTCTCTCCAGGCGTTCCATCCTGCTCCGATATCCGTAGCTGAGCGCCAACTCGACCTGGAGGCCGCTCGACCGGGGATGCCCGGCGGGCCGCCGCTGGTGTAGACGAGGTAGCCGAGTAGATCAGCTGGCACCGCCGCCCTTCCGGGAATACTTCTTTCCGGAAGTAGTCTTCGCGAATGGCTTCCGGAAATGCGCTCCATCCCCGTCCCGACGTCCCTGAAACCACTTCCGGAAACAGGGTCCGCCAGCGCGGCCGCGCGCCTCTGCAGCTCCCGACGTCCTACGACCACGTCCTCGCTGAGTACATGATCGCCCTCGAGCGGGCGCCGCTCGAGCCCGCCACACGGGCCAAGTACCTCTCCCGGGTCCGAGGCTTCCTGGCCTGGCTCGCTGAGACCGACGTCGACGGCGACCCCCTTGTCGACCCGGCCGCTCGGGACTGGGCGGTGCGTGACTACCGCGGCTACCTCAAGGCGGTCCGGAAGTCGGCTCCCTCGACCATAAACACCACCTTGGCCGCCCTTGGTGACTTCTACGGGCGCCGAGGCCTGGGCGCCGCAGCGGCGCGCCGCGAGTACCTGCCCGAACGCGATGGTCCTCGAGCACTGAGCGAGCGTGAGGCCAGGCGATACCTGCGGGAGGTTGAGCAGGAGCCCTCGGCTCGCGACCGCGTGGTAGCCCTGCTGCCGTACTACGCCGGCCTGCGTGGCAGCGAGGTCGTGCGCCTCGACGTCGACGACGTCCGGCTCTCGGCCCGCAGGGGCGAGGTCCGCGTGCTGGGCAAGGGCTCAGACGGCGGCAAGCTCCGCACCCTGCCCGTCCACGCCCAGTTGCGGGCGGTCCTCCAGCCCTGGCTCGAGCAACGCCGGGGATGGCCCGCCGTCGGCGACACGCCGGCACTGGTGCTCAACCGCCGCGGCGGCCGCCTCAGCGACCGCTCGGGGCGGGCGATCATCGAGCGCCTCGGTCAGCTCGCCGGGCTCGACGACGACTCACTGGACCCCTTCGGGCCGCACGTCCTCCGCCACACCTTCGGAACGCAGCTGGTTCGCGCTGGCGTAGACCTAGTGACTGTGGCCGAGCTCATGGGGCATGCCCGGCTGGAGACAACCCGTATCTACACTCGGCCAACGAAGGCTGATCGTGACCGCGCCCTTGACGCGCTGATCACCGATCGGTGAGGTTCGGCCGCCGGCTACTTTGCACTTCCTGACACGGTTGGGAGTGCGGGGCCGCCATGCAGCGCGACCTGCACGCCGGCCTGTCGACTCTCGAGTGGACGGTCAACGCGTATGGCCTGGCCTTCGCCGCCGGAATCATCACCGCGGCCGCGCTAGGCGATCGTTTCGGCCGCCGCCGCGTCTTCTCCCTGGGCCTGGCCCTGTTCACCATGGCGTCGGCCGCTTGCGCGTTGGCGCCGAGCGCCGGGGCCCTGATCGCGGCCCGGGCAGTCCAGGGCGTCGGCGCGGCAATGGTCATGCCATTAAGCCTCACCATCCTGACGGCCGCCTTCCCGGCCGAGCGCCGAGGCGCCATCGTCGGGATCTGGGGAGGCATCGCCGGACTCGCCGTCGCCAGCGGGCCGCTGGTCGGCGGCGCCCTCACTCAGGGCCTCGACTGGCACTGGGTCTTCTGGGTCAACGTGCCCATTGGCCTAGTGGCCGCCGTCCTCTCCAGCGTCCGGCTGGCCGAGAGCCGCGGCCCGGCGACTCGGCTCGACCTGCCGGCCGTTGCCCTGGCGACGGGCGGAGCCGTGGGCTTGGTTTGGGGCCTCGTCCGCGCCAACGAGGTGGGTTGGGCCAGCGCGGAGACGGTCTCCACGCTGGGCATCGGCATTCTGCTGATGGCCGGGTTCGTGG
>JALZAW010000096.1 GCA_030948155.1 Candidatus Dormiibacterota bacterium
GTGCTGGGGAGCGCGTCCGGCAGCGTCCACTCAATCCGCAAATCGGTAGTTACCTCAACCGTCTGAGCCTGCTGCTTTTCGTCCTGGGCCGCTTCGAAGAGGCTCGCGCCGGCCTGGCCGCGACCCCCGCCAAGAGCCGGCGACCCGTTGTCGACCCAGCCGGAGAGTGAAGTCCGCCATCCCAATCCGCGCCAACTAGACTGATCAAAGACATGGTTGCGGGGCTGCTGATTGTCCTGGGCGTGGTCCTCCTCGCCGCGCTCCTCATCGTCGCCGTCGGCCTTGTCCTCTGCAGCGTGATCCTCTACCGCCGGCTCTTCCTTCCGCTCCGCCCCGCCTATCTGGACGACTTCATGTTCACGCCTTGGGAGTTCCAGGCGGACTACGAAGACGTGGACCTGATCACCGCTGATGGGGTGGGCTTTGGAGCCTGGTTCTTCCGGCAGGCCGGCTCGCCTCAGGTGATTGTCATCAGCCCCGGCCACAAGAGCCGCCGCCAGGACCTCCTCGGCATCGCCATGGCACTCTGGCGCAAGGGCTTCAACGTCCTGGTCTTTTCCTACCGCGGTATGGCAGGCTCCGACCCGTCGGCCGTCACTCTGGGAGTCCGCGAGGTGCAGGAACTGGCAGCCGCTGTGGCATTCATCCGCAAGCGGGTGAAGAAGTCGCGGATTGGTTTGCTGGGCTATTCAATGGGCGCTTCAGTCAGCATGCTGGCGGCTGCCGGCGACCCGGGGATCGAGGCGCTGGTGCTCGACAGCCCGTTCGCCGACGCCCGGCAGGTGGTCCGGGAGAACGTGCGCCGCCGCACGTGGCTGCCGGGTGGTCCGATCATCGGGCTCTCAGCGCTCTGGCTGCGGCTTCGTCATCGAGTGCGGCTGAAGGAGGCGAGCCCGATAGCTGTGCTGAAAGGGCTGGAGCGGCGCCCACTCTTCTTCATCCATGGGGGAGAGGACGAGGTCACTGACGTGGAGCACTCGCGGCGCCTGCACGATGCCTATCGCGGTCCACGGGAGATCTGGGTGGTCCCTGGCGCCCCCCACGCAGGCGCCTACTTCGCTGATCGCGGCCTGTACGTGGAGCGGGTCGCCGGCTTCTTCGCTCGCAACCTCGGACTCAAGGCCTCCACTCACCTCCGGCTCTTGGAGGACGACGAGGAGGTTTCCTGAGTCAGGAGGCCGTCGGGCAGGTTCACGACTATCGCTTCCTGCGTCGTCCGCGATAGGACTACGACTGCCTCATGCTCAGGATCCGGGTTCTCCTCGCGATGGGGCACGAAGGGCGGGACGTAGATGTAATCACCTGGGCGCGTCCTGATCCGCACCTCCTGCCTGGCGCCGTCGATCTCCTCCGCGAAGACGAATTCCGGGTGACCGCTGAGAACGAAGATTGCCGTCTCCGATTCGCCATGGTGGTGATTGCCTGAAGAAACGCCGCCGGCCACGTGCGTCTGGCCCATCCAGAGGTGGTGGGAGCCGACAGTCCTGCCGCTGACCGCCTCCCGCCGTCGCATGCCTGACGTCTGGGCGGTGTCCTGGCGAAGCCGCTCAGCGGCCACGTGATGCAGCCGGGGGTGGAAGGCAACCTCTGGCTCAGCCATCTGTGCTACCCCGGCGTGCCAGCCTCACCATCATTGACCTGGGGGACCGACGGCCGTCTTTGCGGGGCTCGGACGCAGGCGCTTGCGGATAGGCGGCGACGAGCAGCTCGGCCAGGTGCTGCACCCGAACGTCGCTGCGTCCGCGTTCGCGCAGGCCTGCCTCGATCTGCATCTGGCAGCCAGGATTGCCAGTCACCACCACCTGCGGGTCCCGGCTCAGGAGGTCGTCCAGCTTCTCGGTCAGGATGCGCTGTGACATCTCCGGCTGCACCGCGTTGTAGATGCCTGCCGAGCCACAGCAAATGTCAGGATTCTCCATCTCCACCAGGTTGACTCCGGGCAGCCCCTGGATCAGTTCTCGCGGCTGCTTGCGGATGCGCTGGGCGTGAGCCAGGTGGCAGGCGTCCTGGTAGGTGACACGAACGTTCACAGGCTGCTCCGGTGGCGGGAGTCCGGCTTCGAGCAGGAATTCCGAGAGGTCCCGGACCCGAGCACCCAGGTTGGCGTAGAAGTCCTTCAGATGTGAGCCGCAGCCGGCCGAATTCACCACCAGGTAATCGAACGACTCCCGGCCAAAGGCGGCAGCGTTGTGCCGGCGCAGCTCGCGAGCGCCCTCCAGATCGCCGTTGTGGGCGTGCAGGGCGCCGCAGCAGCGCTGCTCCGGCGGGAACCAGACTTCGCAGCCGGCCAGCTGCAACAAGCGGACGGAGGCCTCATGTGCCTGGGGATAGAAGATGGGCATCACACAGCCGCTGAGAAAGGCGACCCGGTAGCGGCGCTGGCCGATGGCGGGAGCCACGTTCCCGGGCGGCGGCCGCCAGGCTCTGGCCAAGCGCGGCAGCTGGCGGCCTGGCCCGATGATGTCTGCCAGCCGGAGCCGCTGCGCCAGTCGGGTCGCGCCGCCAGCCAGACGCAGCCGGCGGGGGTGGCCGAGCAGCTGGCGCAGCGCTTGTTTGACCACGACGCTCTTCGGGTTGGGGCGGCGGATCCGCTCCAGCTCCGCCCGCCCGTGCTCGATGATGCGGCCGTAGGGCACGCCGGAGGGACAGACTGCCTCGCACGTCCGGCAGCCGAGGCAGAGATCGATGTGGCGCGCCAGATCCTCGCTAAAGGGCAGCTCGCCCCGCCGCCACTGGGTCATGAGGTAGATGCGGCCGCGAGGTGACTCCGTCTCCAGCCCGGTGACCCGGAAGGTGGGACAGGCATTGAGGCAGAGTCCGCAGTGCACGCAGGTGGCCAGGTCATCGTCGCTGGGTGCGTCAGGACCTTGAAAGGTCTTGGGATCGCGGATGTCGACGGCCATCAGACGACGAACCTACCCGGTGAGAGCGTGCGCTGGGGATCGAAAGCGGTCCTCAAGCGCTGCATCCAATCAAGATTGGGCGGCGGAGCGCCCCAGGCGTCGAACTCCTCCTTCAGGGCCCGAGGCGCGGCGACCAGCACCAGCACCCCCCCGGCAGACTCAGCCGCCGTGCGGGCCGAACGCAGCTCAGGCAGGCCCAGCAGGCCCAGCCAGTGAGCGACGCCCAGCCCGGGCGAGGCAAGCCAGCGCGCGCCGGCCGGCAGGCCGTCCAGCACCCGCCGCAGCTGCGCTCGAGGCACTGAGAGCCAGGCCCAGACGGGCTCTGCCCAGCCCGCTTCCCGCCCGCGGCCCGATTCCCAGCGCCCGACGGCTGTCTCCTCCCAGCCCAGCTCACGCTGCATGCGCGCGACGCCATCTTGAGTTCCCCAGAAGCGAGCGAGCAGGCCGCCAGAGCTGTCCAGCTCGAGCGCGACAGGGGGCTGCGGTAGCCGGAGGGCTCGCTCAGCCTCCGCCCAGGGATCGTCGGGCTGCGACTGGAGTGTCAGCTCGGCCAGAGGCCGAGGGAACACCTTGAAGGACGCCGCCACTATCACGCCGAGCGTGCCCAGCGCGCCCTGGTGAAGCTTGTTCATGTCGTAGCCGCTCACGTTTTTCACCACCCGGCCGCCGCTCGCCACCAACCGCCCGTCGGGCAGCGCCACCCGCAGCCCTATCACGAACTCACGCGAACGACCGAAGCGCAGGGCCAACGGTCCGCTCATCCCACTCGCGAGCACACCCCCGACCGTATGGCCGGGACCTGCGGGCGGATCGAGCGGCAGGCACATCCCAGCGCGGCCCAGCTCGGCGTCCAGCTCCTCCAGCGTGACGCCCGCCTCCACGCTCACGACGAGGTCAGCGGGGCTGAACTCGACTATCCGGTTCAGCCCTCGCGTGCTGAGAGTCACATCGAAGGCCGACGGCGGGTTGCCCAGGCCGAGCAGCCGGCCCCCTCCGACGGGGATCACCTTCTCGCCTCCGGTGGCGGACGCTTGCAAAGCTTCTGCCAGCTGCTCGGGTGAGTCAGGGCGCTCGCTGCGGCTCGGCGCCTGGTCGTCGACGCTGAGATCCAAGATCACTTCAGCTTTCAGCAGCAACGTCGAAGAGGTTGGAAGGCCGGGGGCGACTCACCACCAGCGCGCCTCGGCGCAGAGTCCTGCCCGCGCCAGCAGGCGCGGCTCGCGCTCAGGGTCGGGGAATATCTTGCCCGGGTTGAGCAGGCCGCCGGAGTCGAAGACGTCCTTCACCTGCCGCATCGCCGCCAGGTCGTCGGGACTGTAGATCCAGGGCATGAAGGAGTTCTTTTCAATGCCTATGCCGTGCTCGCCGGAGAGTGTGCCGCCTGCCTCAATCACGGCGCGCAGCATCTCCTCGCCCGCCTCTTCCACCTGCTCCAGCACGCCGTCGTCGCGCAGGTCGAAGAGGATGTTAGGGTGCAGATTGCCGTCACCGGCGTGGAAGACGTTGGCCACCGGCAGCTGGTAGTGCTCGCCTATCTCGCTGACGCTGCGGAGCACGCCGGGCAGCCGGCTGCGAGGCACGACTCCATCATGCAGGTAGTAGTTGGGCCTGATCCGGCCCAGCGCGCCGATCGCTCCCTTGCGTCCCGCCCAGAGGAGTTCGCGCTCGCTGGTGTCGGCGGCTTCCCTGAGCCCTGTCGCCTCGTTCTGCTCCAAGAGCGAGCGCACGGTTCCAGTCAGCTCGGTGCAGCTCTCCCGCAGGCCGTCCATCTCGACCAGCAGGACCGCCCCGGCGTCGGTTGGGTAGCCGGCCTTGTAGTGAGCTTCCACAGCCCCGATGGTGACCTGGTCCATCATCTCCAGCGCCGCCGGCACGATGCCGTGACCGATCACGTCGGAGACTGCGTGGCTGGCCGTCTCGATGGTCGGGAAGGCAGCCATCAGGGTGACTATGTGCTCGGGGATGGAGACCAGGCGCAGCTTGATCTCGGTGATCACCGCCAGGGTCCCCTCGGAACCGACCAGCACGCCCAGCAGGTCGTAACCGGGTTGATGCAGGGAGTCACCGCCCAACCACGCGGAGGAGCCGTCGGCGAAGATCGCCCGCACGCCGAGTACGTGGTTGGTGGTCACCCCGTAGTAGAGACAGTGGGGGCCGCCGGAGTTCTCAGCGACGTTGCCGCCTATCGTGCAGGCCTTTTGGGAGGAGGGGTCGGGAGCGTAGAAGAGGCCATGATGACTCGCCGCATGCTGCAGGTCGGAGTTGACGACCCCGGGCTGGACGAGCGCAGTCTTCTCTTCGGGGTCGATCCTGACCACACGGCGCATGCGGCTCAGCTGCAGCGCAATGCCTCCGTGCAGGGTGACGGCCCCGCCGGAAAGCCCGGTGCCGGCTCCGCGGGGCACCACCGGCAGTCCGTGCCGCGCGGCCAGTCTGACCACCTGCTGGGCCTCGTCATGAGTGGCGGGCAGGACGATGGCGTCAGGAAGGGCTCCGGTGATTGACGCGTCCCGCTCGAAGATGCGCAGGTCGAGCGGATCAGCAACGACCTGGCCTTTGCCTACGATTCGCTCCAAGTCATGGAGAACGGCTGCCGGTAGCGCCATCAGATGGTCACCGAAGGCAGGTCCATGATCCGATCCTAGTGAACTTCTGGCGCGGGACACCAGACGGCCGGAGACCGAGCGCCGACTCAGGGTCTTGGACATTCCGTTTAATGGCTGCGCGATGCAGACCCTTCAGCCAAGCCAGAGCCTGGCACGCACGGTGAGCGATGAGCCGGCAATCGTCACGCAGGGCTTGAGTAAGTCCTACAAGAACGTGCGGGCACTCGCCGGGATCGACCTCGTCGTGCCGCCGGGCAGTGTCTTCGGGTTGCTGGGTCCCAACGGCGCCGGTAAGACGACGCTCGTCAGGATTCTTGCGACTTTGCTCAAGCCTGACGCGGGCACCGCCCGGGTGGCCGGCTACGACGTGGTTCGCGAAGGCGGCCGCCTCCGCACCAAAATCGGGGTCGCCGGTCAATACGCAGCGGTGGATGAGAACCTCACCGGCTTCGAGAACCTGGAGATGGTGGGCCGGCTGTACCACCTGGGGGGCAGGGTCGCGCGGAGCCGAGCCCATGAGCTGCTCGAGGACTTCGACCTGGCGGACGCCGGCCGCAGGCCTGTGAAGACCTATTCCGGTGGCATGCGCAAGAGGCTCGACCTGGCGGCGGCGCTCGTCGCCCGTCCACCAGTGATCTTCCTCGACGAGCCGACCACAGGGCTCGATCCGCGAAGCCGGGTCGCGCTCTGGGAGACCATCGAACGACGGGTAGCAGAGGGGAGCACCGTCCTGCTGACGACGCAGTACTTGGACGAGGCAGATCGTCTGGCCGACCGCATAGCCGTGATCGACCATGGGGCGGTGATCGCGGAGGGCACCTCTGACGACCTGAAGCACCAGGTGGCCCGGGAGCGCCTCGAGGTGGTCCTGGGTGATGGGGTCGATTCCGCCGTCGCGCTGGAGGCCCTGGCAGTGATGGGCGACGGACAGCAACCACGAGTCGAGGGCCAGGTGATCAGCGTGAGCGTCGGCCGGCGTCCGGGCGCGATCGTCGAGGCGGTCCGGCGGCTTGACAGCGCCAGCGTCGAGATATTGGACCTGGCGATCCGGCGGCCCACGCTCAACGACGTTTTCTTCACCCTGACTGGACACAAGGCCGAGGAGTCGGCCGACGGGGAGGCGGAATGAGTCAGTTCCTCGCGGGCGTCGGTGACACGCTGGTGATGACGCGGCGGAATCTCATGCGCATCCCTCGCGCCCCCGATCTGCTGATCGGTTTCACCGTCCAGCCGGTGATGTTCGTGCTGCTTTTCGCCTACGTGTTCGGCGGCGCCATCAAGACACCAGGGTTCAAGTACGTCGACTACCTGATGCCGGGGATCATCACCCAGACGATAGCTTTCGGTGGCTACCTGACGGCCGTGGGGTTGAGCGAGGACCTCCGCAAGGGCCTGGTGGATCGCTTTCGCTCTCTGCCGATGGCGAGATCGGCGGTCCTCGCCGGCAGGACGCTGGCCGACGTGGTAATGAACCTCCTGGCAACTGCGTTGATGGTCGCGGTGGGCCTGCTGATCGGCTTCCGCTTCGGCACCAGCGTTCCGCGGGTCCTGGCTGGGATCCTGCTGCTGCTGCTCTTCGGCTACGCCTTCTCCTGGATCTTCGCGCTGATGGGCCTGCTCGCCAGCTCCGCCGAGTCGGCTGGCTCGATCGGCTTCCTCATAGTCTTTCCGCTGACCTTCCTCTCTTCAGCGTTCGTTCCTGTGCAGTCGATGCCGAGCCTGCTGCAGGCTTTTGCCAAGGCCAATCCGTTCACCATAGTGGTGGACGCCGCCCGCGCGCTCTTCCTCGGCACGCCCGCCGGCAACTCGATCTGGTTGGCCCTGGCCTGGTCCGTCGGCCTGGTGCTGGTGTTCGCCCCGGTCGCGGTCGCCCGTTACCGCCGCGTGGTGGCACACTAATGCACACCCCGGAGATCGGGAGGCTGAGCGCCACCCTGCGCTGCCGGACCAAAATCTGGGATCGGGAGGACTAACGAATGAGCGACGTACGAGTACTCGTCGGTACCCGCAAGGGAGCTTTCGTGCTGACAGCGGATGGCAAGCGCGACAGCTGGGAAGTCGCCGGCCCCTACTTCGCCGGCTGGGAGATCTTCCACTTGAAGGGCTCACCAGCCGACCCAAATCGTCTCTATGCGTCGCAGTCCAGCGGTTGGTTCGGACAGACGATCCAGCGCTCCGACGACGCCGGCGCGACCTGGAGCCCGGTCGGCAACGACTTCGGCTACGACGGCGTTCCCGGCACGCACCAGTGGTACGACGGCACGCAGCACCCCTGGGAGTTCAAGCGCGTCTGGCATCTCGAACCGTCGCTGACCGATCCGGATACCGTCTACGCCGGGGTGGAAGACGCCGCCTTGTTCCGCTCGACGGATGGCGGGAAGGCGTGGCAGGAACTGTCCGGACTGCGCGGCCACGGCTCAGGGCCCCACTGGCAACCGGGCGCCGGCGGGATGTGCCTGCACACCATCCTTCTCGATCCCAACGATCCGAAGAGGATCTTCATCGCCATCTCTGCCGCGGGTGCGTTCCGGACCGATGACGGTGGCAACACCTGGCGGGCGATCAACCAGGGGCTGCGTTCTGAACAAATCCCAGACCCGACCGCCGAGGTGGGCCACTGCGTTCACCACATCGCGATGCACCCCTCACGCCCCGGCGTCCTGTTCATGCAAAAACATTGGGACGTGATGCGCAGTGACAACGCCGGAGACGAATGGCATGAGGTCAGCGGGAATTTGCCGACCGACTTCGGCTTTGCGATCGACGTTCATGCGCACGAGCCGGAAACCATCTACGTGGTCCCGATCAAAAG